>JBFMDE010000022.1:0-22876 GCA_040754215.1 Chloroflexota bacterium | reverse complement strand
GGGACCTGGCCGCCGCTCAGCGGCTTTCCAACAGACGCCCGAAACCGGAAGTGGTGTGGGAACGCGCGCAGGATGCGCTGGTCCAGTTGGCGGGGGAGTACAAGAAGACCTTCGAGGCCGTTCAGCAGGCCAGCGACACCACGCTGAAAGCGCCGCCGGTCATGATCCTGGTCTGCGACAATACGGATATTGCGCAGGTGTTCTTTGAGAACATCTCCGGGCAAGCCGAAGTTGAGGACATCCCAGACGACAGCGACGACGAGGAGGAAGAAACGACCTCCAGACACAAGCGCCCCAAGATGCGTGTCAGCTACGGCGCGAGCAAAACGTCATTCCCAGAGCTTTTCCAGAACGACAAGGGGCGGCTCTGGACGATCCGAATAGACAGCAAGCGCCTCGAAAAGATCGAAAGCGAACACCCGGACGCAACGCGAGACGAGGCCGCGAAGGAGCTTCGCGAGATCGTCAACACGGTTGGCAAATTGGGCAAGCCGGGGCAGGATGTCCGTTGCGTTGTATCTGTGGCCATGCTCACCGAGGGATGGGACGCCAGCAATGTAACGCACATTCTAGGGGTGCGGGCTTTCGGCAGTCAGCTTCTGTGCGAACAGGTTGTCGGGCGTGGGCTGCGGAGAATGAATTACACGCCCGACCCACAAACTGAACTCTTTCCTGAGGAATACGTTGATGTTTATGGGATTCCCTTTTCGGTGATTCCGTACAAGGGCAAACCGTCGCGAACCCCACCCGACAAACCGGTCAACCACGTCTATGCTCTGCCGGAACGGGCCGCCTACGAGATGCGTTTCCCGAACGTCGAGGGCTACGTATATGCGCTTCGCAGACCAACGGTGAAAGCAGACTTCTCGAAGCTGGAAAGGCTCTCCGTTGAGCCAGGACAGACGCCCATGGCAACCTTCCTGCGCATTATCACCGGTCACCTTGAAGGCGGCGCATACGGCGGGGGCATCGGTGAATACATTGAACACAATAGAGCCGAGTACTACGCACGCCACCACCTTCAGGAGATCGAATTTGAGATTGCCCGGCAGATTGTCGCGGCACTGGTCGGCGAAGGTTCGCAAGCACCGGTGCGCGGGAGCGCAAAGACGCGCGGCCTGGCGCGGCATGAGCTGTTCCCTCAGGTGTTGCGGATTGTCCGCCGATACGTAGCCGAGAAGGTTGATTTTCTCGGAGTCAATCCTTGCGAACTCGCCCTTGAGAGGTACGTTCGCCGAATCAAAGAACGCCTGCTTGACGCAATTGTGCCGGACGAACAGGAAGGCGAAATGCCGATCCTGCCGATCACGAACCGATATAAACCGATTGGCACGACTGCCGATGTGGATTTCACGACAAAGCGGAGCGTCCACAGCACCCAGCGGTCCCACGTCAATGCCGTTGTTCTTGATAGCTCATGGGAACAGACCGCCGCTTTCTATCTGGAGCAACAGACCGGCCATGTTTTCTGCTATGTGCGAAACGACCGGCCTTTCCTCCTCATCCCCTATGAGTACGAAGGTGTGTCGCACCACTTCGAGCCCGACTATTTGGTCCGGCTCAGGAGCGGAAAGACCGTTGTCCTGGAAATGAAAGGTGAAGAGACCGACCAGGACCGTGCGAAACACCAGGCCGCTTGGCGGTGGATCACAGCGGTCAACAACTGGGGACGCCTGGGAGTGTGGGATTTCTCTGTATGCCGGGACCCGCAGATGTTGCCGAAGCTGCTCGCAGGCGTGAGTGGGCGATAACCTGGCGAAGTCAGTACGATAGCTGCTCTGACAACTTCTGCGCTCAGTAGACCTACTCAAAGCAGGGAGGAGCGCGAGGCTGACACGTTCTATTGAGGGAGTCCCTGCGACTGCGTATGCTTGGAGGTGCACCTTGAAGAACGTATCGAAGCCCGTGTTTCTAAATGCGATGGTGTGTCCTTCGCTGGGGTGGTTGTACAGGTCGAGCGAGCCCGTCGAGGAACTCTCGCCGAAAACACTCGGTCTCGCCGAGCGATTCCGAATCGAGCAAGGGGCAGAAATCGGGCGCCGGGCGCGCAGCCTTCATGCAGGCAGAACACTGGTTGACGAAAGAAGCCTCGCTGCTGCTGCCAAGAGGACGGCCTTACTCCTAGCCGACGGCGCGTGCAAAGCGATTTTCGAAGCGACGTTCCTGGTCGACGGCTACGTCAGCAAGCCGGACATATTACTCAGAAAGAAGAAGGGCTGGCACCTGATAGAGGTGAAGTCAGATGTCAATGACAAGCCGGAACTCGTCGATGACCTCGCCTTCACCGTCATGGTCATGACGCGGGCCGGAGTCGACGTCGCATCTGCCTCTTTGATGCTCATCTCGAAGGACTACCGGCTTGGCATGACGGATGACCTACTTTTCGTGGATGTCGACCATACCAGCGATGGTCTGACTCGGGCCGTGGAGTTCGCTGGCTATTGGGAAGATGTGGAGAAGCTGACCAGCGCGGCGAAGATGCCTGAGCCTGAATCACGTTTAGAGTGCAAGAAATGTCCGCTCCTCCTTAATTGCGTGGGGAAAGGCATTGAGAACCACGTGCTGGAGATTCCCCGGCTCAGTCAGAGGAAGTTCGATGCGTTGAGAGCCCTTGGCGTTGCGTGTATTGAGGACGTCCCGGCGGATTTCGAGTTGACGGAAAACCAGGCTCGGGTTCGTAGCTGCGTTGTGTCGAAGAAACCATGGGTCAGTGAGAACTTGAAGGGCGCTTTGGACGCGATTACATGGCCTGCCTTTTACCTTGACTTCGAGACGACGATGACGGCGATACCGTTGTATCCCGATATGGCACCGTACCAGCAGATGGCGACACAGTACGCCCTCCACAAGTGCTCGGACGTGGGCAAAGTCGTGACCCATAAGGAGTTTCTGAGCGATCACAGGAAAGACGACCGCAGGCGTCTAGCTGAGAGTCTCATTAGGGACGTAGAAACCAAGGGGAGCATCATTACATACTCGACCTTCGAACGGACTACGATCAATGCTTTGGCGGAACGCTACCCTGACATTGGCCCCAGGCTGAGCGGACTGCTGGAGAGAATCATAGACCTGGAGGCAATAGTCAGGCAGAACTTCTATCACCCTGAGTTCCATGGCAGCACGTCGATCAAGCGCACGCTTCCGGCCCTTGTCCCCGATATGTCATACGATGGCCTTGAAATAGGGGATGGCGATTCGGCGAGCGCAGCCTTCGCGTATCTGGCACTTGGCCGGTGGAAGACACAGGCGGAGATTGAGGCAGTTAGACAAGACCTCCTACGATACTGTGAACAGGACACCCTGGCCATGGTGAAGCTTCATGAGCGGCTCCACTCCTGGGAATGAACCTGTGTCACAGTACACTGGAGGCAATCGTCAAGTTTCGCTCGGGAATGCGATACCCCACGGGGGCTCGCGCCGCCGACGCCGATGACGCATGGGTCTCAAGAGAAAGCAGACGGCCTTTTCGTGTTTCAGGGGGAGTTCGGCTCTCCTTATCTGCCCACCCGAGGATGACCAGAGGGGATTGGCCGCTTTCGTGGTATAATCTATTGCAGCGAAGGAAGGATGAGTATGGGTGTGCGCTTTGCGCTAACTGGCTACGTCGAGCGGGCTCTTTCCGGAGCCGTCTATGACAAGCTTGAGGACGGCACCTTTGCCGGGCACATCCCCGACTGCAGGGGCGTGGTGGCCTTCGGTAGCACACTGCGAGAATGCCAAGATGAGCTGCGCTCCACCTTAGAGGACTGGATTCTGGTGGGTCTCAAGCTCGGTCATCATCTACCGGTGATAGGCGGTATTGACCTCAACCAGGAGCCGCAGCGTGAGCCGGTGGCGACCGTGTAAGCGCAGCGAGTTCATCAGTAGGCTCAGAAGGATGGGCTTCGACGGCCCCTTTTCAGGCACACGCCATCAGTTCATGGTCTACACGCGTCATCGCCTGGCGATTCCCGGAAATCCGACCTACTCGGTGCCTCAGTTGCGAATGATGCTGAGGGAAGTGGCGGAGATTGTTGGCCGTGAGGTCACGGCGGAAGAGTGGGACGGCCTGCGGTAACCGATAGTTGATGGCGCTAGCAATTCTGGGAACACGGGCAACAGGAAAATGGGGAGCCCGTGTTTCAGGGGGAGTTCGACTCTCTCCCGCTTCCACCAGAAACAAAGGAAACTTGGAGAGCCAGGCGACCTTCTCCAAATCGTTCAATCCAGTAGTCGACGCCGAGCACCTTGACCCCAGAAGGTAAGCGGTGGGGGGAAATGAAAAAGGGAGGGCGCTTCAAGCGCCCTCCCTTTTAGCGCGCGATTATTCGAGGTCTATACCTCGCGGAACTCGCCCTCCACCGTGCCCTCGTCGCCTCTGGGTGGGGGCTGTGGGCCGCCCTGGGCGCCGGGGCCACCGGGCGGCGGGCCTGCCTGTTGGTATACCGCAGCCCCAACCCTCTGCAGTGCCTCCGAGAGCTCCTGCGCGGCGGAGCGTATGCGGTCAACGTCCTGCCCCTGGAGCGCTGAGCGTACCGCCGTTATCTTTCCTTCCACCTCCTGCCTCAGGTTGGCCGGGACCTTGTCTCCTAGGTCGCGGAGGTTCTTCTCCGCGGAGTAGGCCAGGTTGTCGGCGTTGTTGCGTGCCTCCGCCGCCTCCTTGCGCTTGACATCCTCGGCAGCATGCGACTCGGCGTCACGGGTCATCTTCTCGACCTCCTGCTTGTTCAGGCCGCTGGAGCCGGTGATGGTTATCTTCTGTTCCTTGCCGGTGCCCTTGTCTTGCGCCCTGACGCTGAGGATGCCGTTGGCATCTATGTCGAAGGCCACCTCTATCTGGGGCAGGCCGCGTGGGGCAGGCAGGATGCCGTCCAGCATGAAGCGTCCCAGCGTGCGGTTGTCGGCCGCCATCGGCCGCTCCCCCTGGAGGACGTGGATCTCCACGCTGGGCTGGTTGTCGCTGGCGGTGCTGAAGACCTGGCTCTTGGAGGTGGGGATGGTCGTGTTGCGGGTGATGAGCGGCGTCATGACCCCGCCCAGTGTCTCTATGCCCAGGGTCAGTGGTGTGACGTCGAGCAGCAGTACCTCCTTGACCTCTCCCTTGAGCACGCCCGCCTGAATGGCGGCACCGATGGCCACCACCTCATCCGGGTTGACGCTCTTGTTCGGCTCCTTGCCAAAGAACTGGTTCACCTTCTGTTGGACAAGGGGCATCCTGGTCTGACCACCCACCAGGATAACCTCATTGATTTGGGCGCTTGACTTCCCAGCATCTTTTAGCGCCTGTTTGCAGGGATCGAGGGTCTTTTCTACCAGGTCCATGACGAGCTGCTCCAGTTTTGACCGCGTGAGCGTCAGCGTCAGGTGCTTGGGGCCGCTGGCGTCGGCGGTGATGAAGGGCAGGTTTATCTCAGTCTGCTGGACAGTGGATAGTTCAGTCTTGGCCTTTTCCGCGGCTTCCTTTATCCGCTGGAGCGCCATCCTGTCCCTTTTGAGGTCTATCCCCTGCTCTCGCTTGAACTCATCGCAAATCCAGTCCATGACCTTCTGGTCGAAATCATCACCGCCTAGATGGGTATCGCCAGCGGTTGACTTCACCTGGAACGTCCCCTCTCCGATCTCCAGGATGGAGATGTCAAAGGTGCCGCCACCAAGGTCGTAGACAGCGATGGTCTCCTCCCCTTTCTTGTCCAGCCCGTAGGCAAGGGCAGCAGCCGTTGGCTCGTTAATTATCCGAAGAACGTTGAGTCCGGCGATGGCCCCAGCATCCTTGGTCGCCTGCCGCTGGGCATCATTGAAGTAGGCAGGGACAGTGATTACAGCCTCAGTTACCTTCTCTCCGAGGTAAGCATCGGCATCGGCCTTTAGTTTTTGCAGGATCATCGCCGAAATTTCCTCGGGACGGTACTCTTTGCCTCCCATCATCACCCTCACCTCATCCTTGGACCCTCTGGTTACCTTGTATGTCTTGCGGCGGGCATCCTCTTCCACCGGCAACTCTCTCCCGACGGGCTCCCCCCACTTGCGGCCCATGAAGCGCTTGATGCTGTAGATGGTGTTCTCCGGGTTGACAATAGCCTGGCGCCGGGCTAGCTGCCCGACGAGGCGTTCGCCGTTCTTGCTAATAGCGACAACCGAAGGCACAATCGTGCCCCCTTCGGCTGAAGGGATTACCTTCGGCTCGCCACCTTCCACTACCGCTATCTCGCTAAAGGTTGTTCCCAGGTCAATGCCAACTGCTCTTCCCATGATTATTCTTCCTCCTTGTGGCCGGGATCACATGGATTCCGCCCTCGATTTCGTTCATCGTGTCTCCGCGTGGTCTTACCCTTGCCCACCACTACCAGTGAAGGGCGAAGGACCCGGTCGCAGAGCTTGTATCCTGTCTGCGTTTCGTGTACCACGACCCCTTCGTCGCCGCCATCTTCGTAGGCAATTGCTTCGTGAAAGCGGGGGTCGAAGGGCTCTCCCACGGCCTTGATCTCCTCCAGTCCGTGGTTCGTCAGGACCGTCTTGAGCTTGTGCTGGACAAGCCTGAAGCCCTCGACCCAGGCTGGCTCCTCCGGGCTCGGTGGGAGTGCCTGGAACGCCCGCTCTATGTCGTCAATGACGGGTAGTATCTTCAGTATCAGGTCTGCGTTTGCCTGCGCAGTGAAGGCGCACCTCTCCTGCTCCGTCCGTCGCCTGTAGTTGATGAAATCAGCCTGGGCCCGTTGCCAGGAGGCGAGGTATTGCTCTGCCTTGGCCCTTTCATCCGTTAGCGCCTGTTGTAGCGCCTCGACACTCTGGGGTTCTGCCACAGGCGCCTCGCCTCCCCTTTCTGGCCGCTCATCCTGTTGGCTCTCGCCGGTCACCAATGGTTGCTCTCCTTGTATCTTCAGTCAATGGGGATATGCTGGGTTCCACTCAGCCCGGTATGGCCGTTACTGCGTCCCTCTGTAGCTGCCGCTGTAGAGTTCGGCCGCCAGCTCGCCCAGCAGGGCCGCCAGAAACCGCACCGAGGAAATGGAGCGGGAATATGGCATGCGGCGTGGCCCAACCACTCCGATGGCTCCGGTGAACTCGCCTGGTACCCCGTATCTCGAAACGACCAGGCTCAGGTCTCTCAGGGCTTCATTTGGGTTCTCCTCGCCGATGACCACGCTCACGTCACCGCCACGCACCTGTGCCATCATCCCCCTTACCAGTGCCCTCGTTTCCAGGACATCCATGATGTCCAGCGCCTTGTCGCTGTGGACGAACTCCGGCTGGCCCAGCAGGCGACGCAGGCCCTCGAGGCGTGGCTCCTCGTATTCCCTCTCGTCCTCCGTTGCCATCAGCACTGCGGCAACCTGGAGCACCCTGGCCTCTTGGGGAGACAGCTCCGCTGGCTCCGTCTTGAGGCGCGCCCGGGTAAGGCCGCCATAGATAGCATTCAGTCTGTTGCAGATGGTGTCGAGCTGGTCCTGGGTTATCTCGTCCTCGAAGGTGAGGAGCTGCCGTCTCAAGCGGCCATCCTGTAACACCAGGACGAGGAGGGCTACCTTGCTGTGCACCGACACCAGGTGCAGGCGCCTGAGGCGTGCCCTGGCCGTCCTGGGCGGCACCACCAGGGCTACGTTATTCACCAGCTGTGCCAGCAGGCAGGCCGCCAGGCCCATCCACTCTTCAAGCTCCATCTCCACCTGGTGGAACATGTGGCGGAGGCGTCGCTGCTCCTCGGCGGATATCTCCTCCACGTCCAGCAGTGAGTTCACATAGTACCGGTATCCCTTGTCGGAGGGCACGCTACCCGCCGATGTGTGGGGCTGGAGGAGAAAGCCCTCTTTCTTGAGCCATGCTACCTCGTTGCGCACCGTGGCCGGGCTTACCCCGAGGTGGTAAAGCCTGGTCACGTCCAGCGAGGCCACAGGGGTGCCGGTGCGGATGAACTGCTCAATGATCGCCTTGAGCACTACCCCCTTCCGCGGCATCAGCATCCCTGCCATCAATCGTGTCCTGTATGCGAATTAGCACTCTCGGGCCGAGAGTGCTAAACTATTAAACCATGTTTGACTGGTGATGTCAAGATAGTGTGAGTGGTGTTCGGAGGCTGGTGGCCGGCCTTGAGTCGCCTGTCTATAATGGATGGCATGATGAGACCGCTCAAGGTTGTGGATGCCCATGTGCACCTCTTTCCGGAGCGGCTGTTCCGTGCGGTAAGGAGGGCCCTGCGTGAGGCCATCGGGTGGGAGTTCGAGCACGGGACAGACCCCCGTGAGTTGTGGCGCTTCCTCTCCAGCAACGGCGTGGAGCGCTTCTTCCTGCTCAACTATGCCCACAAGCCGGACATGTCGGCCGAGCTGAACCGCTGGAACCACGAGACGGCACTACGGCTGCCGGCGGCGATAGTCTTCGCCGCTATCCATCCCCTCGACAGGGGCCTGCGGGACGTGGCACGCGAGGCCCTGGACGACCTGGGGCTGGCCGGCTTCAAGCTCCACCTGGACGTGATGGGCCTTGCCCCGGATGACCCATCGCTGTTCCCCATATACGAGTTCGCCGAGGGGCGGGGCAAGCCCATGATAGTCCACGCCGGCACCGGGGGTAGCATACGCATGAAGGGCGACACGCTGAACGCCGCCCGCCTCCGGCGAGTGCTCAAGGCCTTCCCCGGCTTGAGGCTCTCTGTGCCGCACCTGGGTGCCATGGACACCGCATCCTTCTTTGACCTGGCGGAGGAGTGCCCGAACCTGTGGTTCGACACCTCGGCGGTGCTTGCTCCGGAAGGCGTATGCCATACCGAGGTGGACAAGTCGAGGGTGGTGCGTTTGCACCGACGCATCATGTTCGGCAGCGACTTCCCCAACCTGGGACATTCCTGGGAGCAGGAAGTGCAGGGCGTCCTGGACCTCGGCCTGGACGGTGCCGGGCTGCAAAGGGTGTTCCACGACAACGCCCTGGAGTTCGTGGGGTTGTTGTAGACCATTATTAAGCATGGTCGGACACACGGCCGTGGGACACTGGCGCGGGAAAGGAGCGTGTTCAGGATGTCGAGGAGGGGTAACGGCAATAGCCGGCGTCTTTCCCGGAAAGAGACGGAGCGGGTGAGGCTGGCGAACCTGCGGCAGCAACTGGAATACTGCTATCAGAGGTCGGAGTTCTTCAAGAACAGGTTTGACCAGGTGGGTTTCAGGCCCGATGACATCAGGACCTGGGAGGACTTTCGGCGGCTGCCGGTACTGATGACAAAGGATGACGAGAGAACAGGGCGGGATGAATCTCTGGCCGGGTTCGGGCATCCCTTCGGCATGCACCTGTGTGTGCCGCCGGGAAGTATCGTGGTTTCCAAGACGACGAGTGGCACCACAGGTACGCCCACATTCAGCTACTCCTTCACCAGACGTGACATTCAGAGGTGGAACCGGCTCTTTGCCCGCGCCTTCCGAGGGTTGGTGCAGCTCAAGCGCGGCGACCGCCTGCTCTGCTGCTTCCCGTTGAGCGGTGGCGGGGGCTCCTCAGGTGGTCTCATGACCGGGGTATTTACCTATATTGGGGCCCTGACCATTGACATTGGCGCCGAAGCGCCTGCCCAGAAGGTCTTTGATTTCGCTCGTCTCACCAGGCCGAACGTACTTGTCGCCAGTCCCTCGCTGGCAGAGATACTGGTGCTCAAGTACCAGGAGATGGCCGGCAGAGACATCAAGGAGCTCGGTTTCGTCAAGCTCCTGCTCAGCGGGGAACCCGGCATTGCCATCCCCGCGGTCAAGAGGAGGATGGAGGATGTCTTTGGTGCCAAGTGGTATGATTTCCTGGCTGCCAATGGTGAGGGGTTTAGCGCTTCCTGCGGCACGGAGCAGTACCATGGGTTGCACGAGGTGGCGCCGGAGTGGAGCATCTGTATTGAGGACCTGGTTGACCCGGTGACCAGGAAGCCCGTGGAGGTGGGTGACGGCGCGGTGGGCGAAGCGGTTCTCACCTCACTGGGGCGTGAGGGGGCCCCCTACATCAAGTATGCAAGCGGGGATGTGTACCGGGTCTTCACGCGGCAGTGCGAGTGCGGTTTCGCCGGGCCGGGATACACAAAGAAGCTCCTGGGGCGGGTAGGCGACATGCTGCTGGTTGGCAATACCCGCGTGTTTGCTACGGAGGTACGGGAGGTCGTGGCGTCATTCATGCCCAGGGTCACCGGCGGCATGCGAATAGTCCTCCGGGGGCCACTGCCGGAGGTCGAGCCTCCGCTGAGAGTGAAGGTGGAACGTGGTGTCGAGGTACAGGGCGAGGCACTCGACACCTTGAGAGCAGAGCTTGTCCATGCCATGCGCACAAGGCTCGGAGTCGTTGCGGAGTTCGAATTGATGGAACCATACAGCCTGGAGCGGGCGCTGCTGAAGACGCCGCTTTTTGAAAGGCGTTGAAAGGCAGCAATAGCCCGGACGCCAGGAAATGGGACTAGAATGGAGTGCAAAGCGATGAAGCACATGGAGGCGCTCTTTGACCCGCGCTCGGTAGCTGTCGTCGGAGCGTCGGACCGGTTCGGCACCTGGGGGTACGGCATCATCCGTCGGTTGGCATCGTCTCCCTTCCGAGGGGTCTGGCCGGTCAACAACAGGGAGGAGCGGGTGATGGGGTTGCAGACCTACCGTAGCATCCTTGAAGTCCCCGACCTCGTTGATTTCGCCGTTATCAGCGTTTCGTCAGCTCAGGTGCCCCTGGTGATGCGTCAGTGTGTGCAGAAGGGGGTGAAGGCGGCCCTGGTTGTATCCGGCGGCATGTCCGAGGCGGGGGAAGACGGCGCCAGGGTCGAGGCCGAGGCAGTCGAGATTGCACGGGAGGGGGGGTTGAGGTTCATCGGCCCCAACAGCATGGGCCACTGCAATACGGCGGCAGACTTCTCCACGCTGGCATGGTTGAGGGCAGTCCCCGCCGGCCCGATAGGGTTCGTGTCTCAGAGCGGGACATACGGGCAGCGCTTTATCCGGCATGGCATGGAGGCCGGGGTAGGGTTCAGCAAGTTCATCAGTAGCGGCAATGAGGCGGACCTGCATCTGGAGGACTACCTGGAATACCTGGGCCGGGACCCTGACACCAGGCTCATAGCCCTGTACATCGAAGGCCTGCGGGAGGGCAAACGGTTCTACGAGCTGGCCAGAGAGATAACGATGAAGAAGCCCATCGTGGCTATGAAAGCGGGCCGGACACACGGCGCGGCTGGCGCCGCCAGGTCCCACACCGCGGCGCTGGTCGGGGACGACGACGTCTATACGGCCATGTTCAAGCAGTGCGGGGTCATCAGGGTGGACGAGGAAGATGAGTTCTTCGACGTGGCCTTCGCGCTATTGCACGTGCCAGTGCCCCGCGGCCGGAGGGTCGCAATCCTCACCGAGGGCGGCGGGATCGGGGTTGTGGCCTCGGATGCCTGCGAGAGGGTGGGGCTGGAGCTGGCGCGCCTTTCACCTCGTACCCTTTCCCGGCTGGACTCGCTGCTGCCTCCCCGGTGGTCGCATGGGAACCCGGCCGACATGACCGATGCCGTTACGTCAGGAAAGCTGGTGACCTTTGACTGTCTCTCCGCAGTGATGGACGATGAGGGCGTTGACGCCGCGATGCTGATAGGCGGCCTCGGGGCTGCCGCCTACTTCCGGTTGCTTATGGAGGTGTCCTCGGAAGACGGAAATGCGAGACAGCTCCTGGAGGACCTTGATGCCGAGGAATCCGAAAACGTGAGGGGTCTCGACCGCCGGCTGGCCCAGTCGGGGAAACCCCTGGTGATTTCCAGGATCATGCCCAAGGGTCCTTTCAGCCCGCCGGTATTCGAGGAGCTTCAGCGAAAAGGGGTCCCCGTCTATCCCACGCCGGAAAGGGCAGCCAAAGTGCTGAAGCACCTCGCCTGGTACGGTGAATACCTGCGGAGCACCAAGTCAATGGACGGGGGGAAGCGGACTGTGACAAGGGGGGAGTCTCGAGCCTCACAATCCAGTATCTGGTCAAATTGACACTGATGGGAGGCGAGTTGTAAACTAGTGAAGCTAGCGGGGGTGGGGCGCTATAACTTCAGAGTTGAGCCGGGGGTACTGGGGTCTGCGCTGTAGTAGCAGCGGAACCCACAGGTCTTGGTACCAGCCACGCAACCCCAGGCGTGGCTCTGTTTTTGTCCGGCGATTGACGACGCCGGCAGATGCAGGATAACGTACGATGTTGTCAACCTCCTCCAATGTATCTCGGACCCGAGGGCGTCGCATGAGCGAGTTGAGCCGTACCGACCCTGAGGTCGAAAGGGTGCTGCGCTCGGAACTGGAGCGGCAGCGCAACACTATAGTCCTCATCGCCGCCGAGAACTATGCCAGCGCCGCGGTGATGGAAGCCCAGGGCTCTGCCCTGACCAACAAGTATGCCGAGGGCTATCCGGAGAGGCGCTACTACGGCGGGTGCGCCTTTGTGGATGCTGTAGAGCGCCTCGCGGTCGAGAGAGCCCAAGAGCTCTTTCACGCCGAGCATGTCAACGTGCAGCCCCACAGTGGCTCCCAGGCGAACATGGCAGCATACTTCGCCCTGGTCGAGCCTGGCGACACCATAATGGCGATGAGCCTGAGCCATGGGGGCCATCTGACTCACGGCAGCCCGGTTAACTTTTCGGGGAAGGTATACCGTTTCGTCTCCTACGGCGTCAGCCGTGAGACTGAGACCGTGGACTACGACGAGGTGGAGCGGCTGGCCCGGGAGAACCAGCCCAAGCTCATCGTGGCCGGGGCCAGCGCCTACCCACTGATACTGGACTGGGAGCGCTTTCGCCGGATTGCCGACGGGGTGGGTGCCAGGCTGATGGTGGACATGGCGCACCAGGCTGGGCTGATAGCAGCGGGGGCCTACCCCTCTCCTGTGCCGCACGCACAGGTGGTTACCTCCACCACGCACAAGACCCTGCGCGGCCCGCGTGGCGGTTTTATCCTCTGCGCCGGAGAGTTCGCCTCCGCGATCGATGCCGCAGTATTCCCCGGGATGCAGGGAGGGCCTTTCATGCACACCATCGCCGCCAAGGCGGTGTGCTTCCGTGAAGCTATGCAGCTAGGCTTCGTTGACTACCAGCGCGCGATCCTGGCCAATGCCGCTGCACTGGCCGATGAGCTCAAGCGTCAGGGCCTGCGGCTGGTCTCCGGTGGCACCCAGAGCCATCTGGTCCTGGTTGACCTGACCTCAACCTCTGTTACCGGAAGGCAGGCGGAGAAGGCCCTGGAGGAGGTGGGCATAGTGGCAAACCGCAATGCCATCCCCTTCGACCGTCTGCCGCCACAGGTCACCAGCGGCATCCGACTGGGCACGCCGGCGGTGACCACCAGGGGCTTCGGCATTGCCGAGGTGCGCCAGGTTGCCCGCCTCGTTACCAGGGTGCTCTCACACCCGGACGATGCCCGGGTCAAGGAACAGGTACGGCAGGAGGTACTGGAGTTGTGTCGGCGCTTCCCCGTGCCCGGAATCTAGTGCGTTGCCGACAATAGCCACGGGTAGGAGACAGTATATATGGATGAGCTGAAGGTATTCACCGGTAACGCCCATCCCGCTCTGGCGAGGTCCATTTGCGACTACCTCAAGCAGCCGCTGGGGGCCGCCGAGGTCTTCCAGTTCGGCAACGAGAACATCTTCGTGCGCATCCTCGAGAATGTCCGTGAGCGGGACGTCTTTGTGGTCCAGCCGCTCAGTTCTCCGGTGAGCCAGAACCTGGTGGAGCTGCTCATCATGATTGACGCCCTAAAGCGGGCCTCGGCAGGGCGCATCACCGCTGTGGTGCCTTACTACGCCTACGGGCGCACCGACAAGAAGGACCAGCCCAGGGTACCCATCACCGCGAGGCTCATCGCCGACCTGCTGACCGTGGCCGGAGCCAACCGGCTGCTCACCGTGGACCTGCACGCGGGGCAGATACAGGGGTTCTTCAACATACCGGTGGACGAGCTCACGGCGGAGTACATCCTCTGCCAGTACTTCAAGGAGAAAGGCCTGAAAGACATGGTGGTGGTGGCCACGGACATCGGCATCTCAAAGAAGGCCCGCGACTTCGCTGCCAGGCTTGATGCCCCCCTGGCCATCATCGAAAAGCGGAGGATGGGCAACACCGGGGGCACAGAGACCCTGAACGTCATCGGCGAGGTCAAGGGAATGTGCGCCCTGACCGTGGACGACGAGATAGACACCGGCGGTTCCCTGGTCAACGCGGTGAGGGCCCTGCTGGAACAGGGGGCGACCGAGGTCTACTCCTGCTGTACACACCCCATCTTCTCCGGTGCTGCCATCGAGAGTATCAAGGCCTCTCCGGTCAAGGAGGTCGTGGTAACCGACAGCATCCCTGTCGGGCCGGAGAAGAAGCTGGACAAAGTCACTGTGCTCACCCTGGCCCCCTTGCTGGGGGAGGCGATCCACCGTATCCACACCGGCCTATCAGTGGGCGCGATGTTCGTCCAGACCTGAGGGGCAGGGGATGTGCCGTGCTGAAATGGCTGGGCAACCTTCTGGACTCCAATGAGAAGGAGTTGAAACGTCTTGAACCTCTGGTTCAACATATCAACTCCCTCGAAGCCGAGATATCCGGGTGTACCCCCGAACAACTCCGCACCCTGACTGCGGAGTTCGGGTCTCGCCTGCAATCGGGCGAGCCGCTGGACGACCTCCTGCCCCCCGCCTTTGCCGCAGTACGTGAAGCGGCCCGTCGCACCATCGGACAGAGGCACTTTGACGTCCAGCTCATGGGCGGCATCGTCCTCCACGAGGGGAAGATCGCCGAGATGAAGACCGGCGAGGGCAAGACCCTGGTGGCCACCCTTCCCTTGTACCTCAACTCCCTCGGCGGTAAGGGTTGTCACCTGGTCACGGTGAACGACTATCTGGCCAAGCGCGATGCGCAGTGGATGGGGCCGATATACCATGCCCTTGGCGTAACTGTGGCCACCATCCAGCACGAGGCTTCGTTCCTCTATGACCCGGACTATGACTCCGGCATTCCGGCATGGCAGCACCTGAGGCCTGTCACCCGCCAGCAGGCGTATGCAGCCGGCATCACCTACGGCACCAACCACGAGTTCGGCTTCGACTACCTCAGGGACAACATGGTGCTGGACCTCTCCCAGTGCGTCCAGCGCCCGCTGCACTATGCCATAGTGGACGAGGTGGACAACATCCTCATAGACGAGGCCCGTACCCCGCTCATCATCAGCGGCGCTGCCGAGGAGTCCACGGACAGGTACCTTACCTTCAGCCGCCTGGTGCGGAACCTGGCCGCCGATGCCGATTACAAGGTGGACGAGAAGACTCGCGCCGTCACCCTCACCGATGAAGGCATCTCGAAGATGGAGAGGCTGGTGAAGGCGGAGGGGTTGCTCAAATCGCCCAGCATCTACGACCCAGCCAACTACGGCCTTACCAGCTACCTGGAAAACGCGCTCAAGGCCCAGGTGGTCTTCAGGCGCGACCGCGACTACGTGGTCAAGGATGGCCAGGTGGTCATCGTGGATGAGTTTACCGGGCGTTTGATGTTCGGCAGGCGCTACTCGGATGGACTGCACCAGGCCATAGAGGCCAAGGAGCATGTGAAGGTGCAGCGCGAGAACATGACGCTGGCCACCATCACCCTGCAGAACTACTTCCGCATGTACGAGAAGCTGGCGGGCATGACCGGCACCGCCGCCACCGAGGCCGAGGAGTTCCACAAGATATATAAGCTGGACGTCGTGGTAATACCCACGAACAAGCCCATGGTGCGAGAGGACCGCACCGACCAGGTGTACAAGACCGAGCAGGGCAAGTTCAAGGCAGTGGCGAAGGAGGTCGAGGGGCTGCATAAGGAGGGCAGGCCGGTGCTGGTGGGCACCGTCTCCATCGAGAAGTCCGAGCTGCTGAGCGATATGCTCAAGCGCAGGGGAATACCGCACGAGGTGCTCAACGCCAAGTACCACGAGAAGGAGGCGGCCATAATCGCCCAAGCCGGGAGTGAGAAAGCGGTGACCGTGGCCACCAACATGGCGGGCCGTGGCGTGGACATCATCCTCGGAGGCAACCCGGAGGGGCGGGATGGGAATGAATGGCGGGGGGAACATGACAGGGTGGTGTCTCTCGGCGGGCTGCACATCATCGGCACAGAACGCCACGAGGCGCGGCGTATTGATAACCAGTTGCGCGGGCGCGCCGGCAGGCAGGGCGACCCCGGCGGCTCGCGGTTCTATGTCTCGCTGGAGGACGACGTCGTCCGCCGCTTCGGCGGCGACCGCGTTAAGGGGGTCATGGAGTGGGTGGGGTTGGACGAGGACACACCCATCGAGCACTCGATGGTGGCCAAGGCCATCGAGAACGCCCAGGTGCGGGTGGAGGGCTATCATTTCGACATGCGCAAGCACCTGGTGCAGTACGACGACGTGGTCAACAAGCACCGCGAGGTGATTTACGGTGAGCGGAAGAAGATCCTCAGCGGGGCCGACCTGAAGGCGAACATCTTGCAGGTGCTCCGCGAGGAGATGCTCTCGCTGGCCCAGACATATCTGCCCGATGACCGGGGGATGGACCGGGACCTGGAGGGCCTGCTGCGCGACGTGGTCGCCATCATGCCGCTCCCTCCCGGTGTGAAGGCAGATTCTCTTGCTGACAAGCCTCGCAAGGACATCGAGGGCATGCTTCTCGAGCATGCCGAGAGGCTGTACCAAGAACGGGAGGCCCAGCTTGGGGCCGCCGACATGCGCATACTGGAGCGGCTGGTGATGCTGCGGGTGATAGACGGCCTGTGGATAGAGCACCTGACCGCCATGGAGCAGATGCGACAGGGCATCGGGCTGCGTGCCGTGGGCAACGTTGACCCGCTGGTGGTGTACAAGAAGGAGGGGCACGCCCAGTTCGAGAGCCTGATGGCCAGCATCAGGCATGACGTGGCCCATACCATTTTTCATGTCACCATCACTAGGGAGCGCGCCAAGCCCACGCCGATGGCGCAGCAGTCGCGGCAGAAGGAGGCGGTGACGGCGGGGAAAGTCGGGCGCAACGACCCCTGCCCCTGCGGCAGTGGCAAGAAGTACAAGAAGTGCTGCGGGAAGTAGCATGAAGAACACGGACATCGCCAAGGTGTTTTTTGACATCGCCGAGCTGCTGGAACTGAAGGGTGAGAACCCCTTCAAGATACGGGCCTACCAGAAGGCGGCCCGGGCCATCGAGCTGCTGCCCCGCGAACTGGAGACGATGGTACAGGAGGGGACGGACCTGGGTCAGATACCCGGCGTGGGTGAGGCCATAGCCAGGAAGATCACCGACCTGGCGACCACGGGCAGGCTCGAGCTGTACGAAAAGCTGCGCCAGGAGTTTCCACAGGGCATCGTCAACCTGCTGGGCATACCAGGTATCGGCGGCAAGACTGCCATGCGCCTGGTCTCCGAGCTGGGGATAAAGTCCGTGGAAGAGCTGGAGCAGGCTATCATGGACGGCAGGGTGGCTGCCCTCCCCCGCATGGGGCAGAAGACGGCGGAGAACATCCTGAACCGGCTCCAGGCGCTGCGACGCAAGGACCGCCGGATACCCATCGGCGAGGCGCTGCCGCTGGTGGACGAGATACTCGAGACCCTGCGCCGCATCCCCGGGGTGAGAAACCTCACTCCAGCGGGCAGCCTGCGGCGCTTCCGCGAGACCATCGGCGATATTGACGTCATGGGCACGGCGGACAACCCGGAAGCGGTCACCAGGGCCTTCACCGCCTTGCCCCTGGTGAAACAGGTATTGGCCCAGGGGCCGACCAAGGCCTCCGTCATTGTAGGTGGTGGGCTACAGGTGGACCTGCGGCTGGTGGAGCACGACAGCTTCGGCTCGCTGTTACAGTACTTCACCGGCAGCAAGCAGCACAACATCACCCTGCGCGAGCGGTGTCACCGCCAGGGGCTGAAGCTCTCCGAGTACGGCATCACCGACATCTCCACGGGAGTGCTGGAGAAGTTCGCCACCGAGGAGCAGTTCTACCGTCGCCTGGGGCTCCAGTACATACCGCCGGAGATACGCGAGGACCAGGGTGAGATTGAGCGGGCCGCGGCCGAGACACTGCCCAGACTGGTGGAGCAAGGGGACATCAAGGGCGATTTCCATGTTCACAGCGACTGGAGCGATGGGCACGAGAGCATCGAAGACCTTGCTCTGGCGGCCAGGGACATGGGCTATGAGTATATCGTCATCACCGACCACTCGGCGGGCCGCGGAGTCGCTCACGGCCTGAGTCCGGAGCGGCTGCTGCAGCAGTTGGAGGAGATAGCCGGGCTGAACCGCAGGCTTTCTGGCTTCCGTGTCTTCTCCGGGGTTGAGGTGGACATCCGCGCCGATGGCAGCCTGGACCTGCCGGATGAGCTGCTGGGCCGCGTGGAGGTGGTGGTCGCCGCAGTCCATTCTTCCATGAACCAGAGGCAGGAGCGGATGACGCGCAGGGTGATAGGGGCCATGGAGAGCCGGCACGTGGACATAATCGCCCACCCCACCTGCCGCCTCCTGGGTGAACGGGAGCCAGTGGCCATTGACATGGAAGCCGTGTTCCAGGCTGCCCTGCGTACGGGGACGGTGCTGGAGATAAACGCCATGCCGCAGCGGCTCGACCTCAAGGACGTCCATGCCTACCGTGCTCGCGAGCTGGGGATAAAGATGGTCATGGCTACAGACGCCCACTCCACGTCCCAACTGGCGCTGATGCGCTACGGGCTGGGTGTAGCACGGCGGGCATGGTGTGAGCCCGGGGAGCTGCTCAACGCGGTGTCCGCCCGCGAAGTTGATAGCTTCTTCAAGTCCCACAAGAAGGCCATGGTGCCATGAGTGCTCCTCGAGGCGAAAGTCCACCCGGCAAGAAGAGCAAGGGTGACGCTGAGGCCATCAGGCATTTGAAGCAGGGCATCGCCGGGGGCAAACACTGGTACATCGCCTTGCTGGGGGCAATCAGGCTGTGGGATAGCCCGGAGGAGGTATGCCATGGGCGGCGCTACCGCTACCTCATCGGGGGCGAGGCCTTCGACTGGCTGCTCCTGGCGGAGAGGCTGCTGAGCGAGGTGAGGGGGTTGATGCCTGAAAGGGAGGTATCGGACCTGTTGTTCTCCGGGAGGCCACCCATTGAGTTGTCCAGGACCAAGTTCAAGGACCTCATTGGCGCCGCCAAGTACAAGGCCCACCTCAACTATGTGTATGGCGTGGTGCTTGAAGAGGCCCTGCTCATGGCGGCTGAGGAGGAGATGCGGAAGGCACGGAGTTCAATGGGGTACCACGGCGGCGACGCTGCGGACAGGGCCTTCATCCACGTTTACAGCGCACCACGCGGTGATCTGCTGGTCCGCTTCCAAGAGGAGAGGTCCATGCCGCAGGGGGACGCGCTTACCCTGGCCGAAATGCGGGAGTTCACCTACTGGCTCTTCAAGTACCGTATGAGCACCTGCGACCCCGAGCGCGTCGCGAGTGACACCAGAAAGGCCTTGAGCCACGCCTGGCGCGTGGGCGCCAGGAACCTCAACCTGTGAGAAAGAGTGAGCCGGCATTATGCCAGCGATGATTGAAGGTTTTGTTCACCAGGAAGGGCCGATCTGTATCCTGACCAGCGTCCGGGACGTGCTGCGCTACTATGGCCATGACCTCAGTGACCCCATGGTGTCCGAGGTGGGCAGCGCCACCCTCTTTGCCTATGTGAAGTACCGCGGTGCCTATGTGGTCGCCTTCATAGGACGCCCCCAGGACTTCTTGCAGCGGTGGGTGGCCAGGACGGGCGCGGAGCTGATGGAGAAGGAGAAATGCGCCTCATTGCGCGCCGCCTGGAAGCAGGTGAGGAAGCTGGTTGACGGGGGTACCCCGGTGGTGCTGGGGCCGCTGGACCTGCGCTACCTGCCCTTCTATCCGGTGCAGTTCGAGTTGCCCTGGCACTTCAATGTGCTTATCGGCTACGGTGACGGGACAGCCTACATCTTTGACAACAGGCTTCCCGATGTGCAGAGGTTATCTCTGGAGGACCTGGACAAGGCTTGGCGACGGCGGAGCATCAGCCGCGGGCCCTACGCCTACACCGTCATGCGTCCTCCCAGGGAGCTGGCGCTGGAGAAGGTACTTGTAGAGTCGCTACGGCACGCCGTGGAAGTCAACCTCCGTCCGCCCTGGAGGGTGGTGGGCGTTCAGGCGATGAGGAGGCTGGCAGCCGAGATAGGTAGATGGCCACGGATGCTGCCGCCCCAGGGGGTCAAGACATCTGTATGGTCGCTCATACTTCAGAGCCCGGTACGAAAGTTCCACCTCTTTCCGAGGTTTCTGCTTGAGGCGGAGCGGGTGCTGGGGATGCCCGCGCTGCGAGGCATAGCTGAGCAGGTCCTCATCTGTGACGATGCCTGGGCCGGGGTCAGCTCCGAGCTAAAGGAGGCGGAGGAGCAAGGCCGGACAGAGGCCGTGCTCAGCGGGGTGGGACGGGAAATCAAACAGATAGCAGACCGGGAGGAGAAGGCCTACACTTCCCTGGAGCGCCTGTTGCCATAGAGGGAGGGGGAGAATCCACGGATTAAGGACGAGCGAGGAGAATCGCCTCACTGTCCTTCCCTGTGGTTAGGGCCTTTGATAGCATGCCACAAATCGAGGGCTAGAACTGGATGAGGGTAGTGAAGTCCTTCATCGGCATGGCGGTGAGCGTCTCGTAGCGGATGTTGCCCCCAGCCGCCTCCCGGGTGAGTATGTACATCGCCGTCCTCTCGTCAGGACAGTCCAGGATCACCAGGTAGTCATAGTGCCCCAGGAGCGCATAGCTGGCGAGCACCTTGCCTCCGGCGGCTTCAGCACGCTGCACCGCACGCTCATGCCGCACGGCAAAGGCCTCCAGGTTCCTGATACCGGTCTCGGTAGCCTTGCCAAGGGCGACGTATATGGGCATCCCACATCACCTCCTGCGATATTTGGGGCTATTCGGCAACCCCAGCCCTATTCCCCATACCTCCGGCATACACTACAGCATAACTTCCATTGCAATCACTGTCAATCGGTACCCTGCGCCGGGGTTTGCCGCTATCAGCCCCCTGTGCTATAATCAGCCGTCTGTCCCTGGGGGCACCTACGGCGCCCCAGGGAGTGTTCGCGACCGAGAGGTAGCATATTGGAAAACCGAGATTACGAGCTCATATACATCGTCAATCCTGAAGTGAAGGATGATGCCCTTACCGGCATCATGGAAAAGGTGAACAGGTTCATCACCGATAAGGGCGGCACCTTGGGCAAGGTGGACCAGTGGGGCCGCCGGAAGCTTGCCTACCACATAAAGCGCTTCAGCGAAGGCAACTATGTTTCGACACAGTTCAAGTTCAACCCGAAGTTGACGACAGAGCTGGAGGCCAATCTCAAGCTCACCGAGGAGATAATACGCTACCTGCTGATCAGGACCGGCGAACCGCCCCCCAAGGATGACAGAGGTGATGTCGAGGCTCCCTCGAGTACTGTGGTTTCCAAAGTAGCTGACCGGGGGTAAAGGAGGTTGGGGAAATGGCAAGCTTGAACAAGGTGATGCTCATAGGCAATGTAGGCACTGAACCCGAGATGCGGTTTACGCCAAACGGCAACCCGGTGGCGTCCTTTCGCATCGCTACCAATCGCTTCATCCCGGGTGGAGAGGGCGAGCGCAAGCAGGAAACAGAGTGGTTCACCATAGTGACCTGGAATAAGCTGGCCGAGAGCTGCAACCAGTTCCTCACCAAGGGCCAGCGCGTCTATGTAGAGGGCAGACTGCACACACGCACCTGGGAGGGACAGGATGGACAGAAGCGCTCCCGGGTGGAAGTCATAGCAAACACCGTGCTCTTCCTGGACAAGCAGGCGGCTCCGCTGCCTGCTGCCGAGGCCCCCACGGAAGGGGGGATAGAGGTGGACGACCTTCCCTTTTGATTGAACATACCACCGGTGACATCCTGAGGTGATGGACCCGGTTGGACCGACGAGGTAGAGAATGGCAACAACAAGGAACTCGGACGCGAGGGGGCTGAGGCCAAGGCGAGATAAGCCGAGGTATATACCCAGGCGCAGGGTTTGCGCCTTCTGTGCCGACAAGTCCAAGGTCATTGATTTCAGAGATGCGGGGAAGCTCCGCCGCTATCTCTCCGACCGTGGCAGAATAGACTCGAGACGCAAGACCGCTACCTGTGCCAAGCACCAACGAGAGTTGGCTACGGCGCTGAAGCGTGCCCGCCACCTTGCAATGCTGCCATTCACTCTCTCCCACATCCGCCTTTCGGGCACTGTGGGCCTGAGGCCTCAATTCAGTCGAGCACCTCTAGCACCACCACAGGAGAGGCCAGCACAACAGGCCCCGGCGGTACCGGCGGCCGCGGCGCAGGCATCCGTAACTCAGGCACCGGCGCCAGAGGCCGCGGTGGAAGAGGCGACCGCTGAGCCAAGTCCTGCGCCGCCGCAGGTATAGGAGAACCATTCACTGGCCCCGGCGCCGCCCGCCATCTGCACAAGCGGCTGCAAGCGCCGGGCACAGTGTTTAATGAACAGGTCATACGATGCCCAAACGCACATATCAACCCAAGAGGCTGAGGAGAAGGCGGAAACACGGTTTCCTGGCACGCCTGGCTACACGAGGAGGGCGCAGGGTCCTCAAGCTGAGGCAACTCAAGGGTCGCTGGAAGCTGTCATCGGTCTAGTGGCCCGGAGCATGCTGTTCTCCTGGTGCTGAAGTGGTCGCTAAGTGTCAGCGTCTTACCAAGGGAGCAGCATACCAGGCCCTCAATAGGCAGGGCAGGTCGTGGGCCAACCGCTTGCTCGTCTTGAAGGCTCTTCCCAGTTCGCTGCCGGTCAACCGGTACGGTTTCTCGGTCAGCAAGGCTGTCGGTAAGGCCGCCTGCCGGAATCGTGTGAAGCGCCGTTTACGGGAGAATATTCGCAGAACTCACCTGAAACAGGGATGGGACATCCTCATCATCGCCCGTCC
>JBFMDE010000021.1:0-22936 GCA_040754215.1 Chloroflexota bacterium | reverse complement strand
TTAACCTTCCTCCTGCCCACCACTGACCTCCACCAATGAATACCCGGTGATTCTCATGCTAACGCATATCACCGACTGCGACTAGCATCTGGTGTAGCCGCAGCTCGGACAGAGGTAGCAACCCTCCTGGTACACCAGCATCGAGGCGCATTCGGGGCATTGTCCTACCCAGTTCTGGACCGGGCCTGCGGCCTCGGCGTTCTTGGCGTTGCCGTGTGTCCTGCCCTGAAGATGTTTCTCCAGCACGGCACCAATAGCATCGCCGCAGGAGAGCACGGCGCGGCCATCCTCCCAGGAGATGGAGGGACACCTGATGCCCCTCAGGTGCTTCACCACCGAGGCAACGTCAACCCCGGACCTTAGCGTCAGTGAGATGAGACGCCCGATAGCCTCAAGCTGCGCCGAGGCGCAGCCGCCAGCCTTGCCCAGGCTGGTGAACACCTCGCAGATGCCATTCTCATCCGAGTTGACCGTCACGTAGAGGTGGCCACAGCCTGTAGTGACTCGCTCGGTTACGCCGGTGGTGACCTTGGGGCGTTTGCGGGGAGATATCCGCTCTGCCGCTGGCGTTTCTGGCACCGTGGGGGCCAGGGACAGCACCTGTGACTCTTTGCTACGGTCACGATAGATGGTTATCCCTTTCAGGCCCTCCTTGTAGGCCATCATGTAGATGCGGGCCACATCTTCCCTTGTGGAATCGTGTGGCAGGTTGACTGTCTTGGAGACCGCGTTATCGGTGTGCTTCTGGAATGCCGCCTGTATCCTGACGTGCCACTCCGGCGTGATGTCATGGGCGGTGACGAACACCTCCTTGGCCCAGTCGGGGATGCACCCATCTTCGTCGGAAAGCCGTGTCCCCCTGGCGAGGTCCTGCATCAACTCCGTGGAGTAGAACCCTTCCTTCTTTGCCGCCTCCTCGAAGTAGGGGTTCACCTCTACCAGCTGTGTGCCCTCCAGGATATTCCTGGTGTAGCTGAGGGCGAAGAGCGGCTCGATGCCGGAGGAGCATCCGGCGATGATGCTCAGGCTGCCAGTGGGGGCGATGGTGGTGCGCGCGGCGTTTCTCACCCTGAGACCGCCCTGGACGTCGTAGATGCTGCCCTCGAAAGCAGGGAATACCCCCCGCTGCTTCGCCAGCTCTACAGAGGCCTTGGTCGCTTCCTCGCTGATGAAGCGCATGACGTCCTTAGCTACAGCGATAGCCTGGTCCGAGTTGTAAGGGATTTTGAGCTGGATGAGCATATCGGCGAACCCCATGACGCCGAGGCCTATCTTCCTCGACAACCGGGTCATGTGTTCGATCTGCGGCAGGGGGAACTTGTTCACGTCTATTACGTTGTCGAGGAAATGGACGGCGAAGTGTACCGTGCGTGCCAGCTTGTGGTAGTCGATCTCCGTTTGTCCGTTCTGCTGTCGCAGCATTCGTGAGAGGTTGATGGACCCCAGGTTGCAGGACTCGTACGGCAGCAGCGGTTGCTCGCCGCAGGGGTTGGTGGCCTCTATGGTGCCGAGCTTTGGTGTGGGGTTGTCCTGGTTGATGCGGTCTATGAACACGATGCCGGGGTCGCCCGTGCGCCAGGCCATGTCAACGACCTTGTCGAACACCTCCTTGGCGTTGAGCCTTCCCACGACCTTCTTGTCCCGTGGGTTTGTCAGGTCGTATTCTGCACCATCCTTCACTGCATTCATGAAGGTCGAGTCAACGGCCACGGAGAGGTTGAAATTGGTCAACGTCCTCGAGTTTTCCTTGGCGGAGATGAATTCGAGTATGTCGGGGTGGTCAACCCTGAGGATGGCCATGTTGGCGCCGCGGCGCATGCCCCCTTGCTTGATGACGTCGGTGGCGGTGTCGAAGGCCCTCATGAAGGACACAGGGCCAGAGGCAACCCCTCCCGTTGACCCCACTCTGTCTTTCTTGGGCCTCAGCCGCGAGAAGGAGAACCCTGTGCCGCCGCCGCTCTTGTGGATCAGAGCGGTGTACTTCACCGCGTCAAATATGGACTCCATGGAGTCGTCCACGGGCAGGACGAAGCAGGCTGAGAGCTGTCCCAGCTCCCGCCCTGCATTCATCAACGTGGGCGAGTTGGGCAGGAACTCATGGCTTGTCATCAGTAGGTGGAACTGCTCTTCCAACGCGGCGACATCTGCGCGGGGGTCATAGTTGCGGTCAGCCGCCGCAACATGCCTGGCAACGCGCCGGAACATGTCTTCCGGGGTTTCAGTGACCTCGCCCTCAGCGTTCTTGGCCAGGTATCTCTTTCGCAGCACGGTGAGCGCGTTCTCGGTGAGTCCAGAGGTGGCGCCAGGCTGTGTGCTGGGCTTTGCCCTGGAGGTTACGGAGACCGTGGTCTCAGTGTTCTTGCTCTTCACCAGAGTTTCCTTCACCATGGCTTGTATCTCCGAATCAGATAGAGTATGAGTGCGTTTCGAGACCCTCTGCTGCATGAGGTCTTCCATTCCTGGTAAGGGTTGTGAGAGCTCCAATCGCTCGAGGACCTGGCTCGTCAGTTGCTCCAGCATCTGTCGGTCACTCAGCCCCATGGACTCAGCGGTAGCAAAGATGGCGCGGACGACACGGTTGGTGTCAATGGGTTTAAGCCTCTGTTTCTTGCCGCCCATACCCCCACCCCTTAGCGGCGCCTCTGGCCGGTGGTTCCTCGTCTGCCCTTGCTCGCCCGATGGAGGGGTGGTGTCACCGTTTCCTCTGCCGGCAGCAGGGGCAACTGGCTGGCGGGAACGCGAGGTGCCTTCCCCTGGTCGCTGACCAGGGTGTCCACTGCTTGCTTCAGTGTAGGCAGGTCGGCGAACTCCCGGTAGACGCTGGCAAAACGGATGTACGCTATGTGATCCAGGCCTCGCAGGCGCTCTGCTACGATGTCGCCAATGAGCGAGCTGGGAACCTCCACTTTACCTCTACGGTACAGGTCGGCCTCTATGTCATCCACCAGCTTGTCTATAGTCCCGGTCGGCAACGGGCGTTTCTCACAAGCCTTGCGGATACCGGTTGCTATCTTGTCCCGGTTGAATTCCTCTCGCCTGCCGTCTTTTTTGGCCACGAACAGGCTACGGCGTTGGTGTCGCTCGTATGTGGTGAAGCGTGAGCTGCAACCCAGACACTTGCGTCGCCGCCTGATGCCTTCGTCCACTTCTCGCGAGTCCACCACCCGCGACTTGTCATGCCCACAGTAAGGACATCTCAAAGCCGTTCCCCCACAAGTAGTTGGGCAGTAGCGGCATAGTAGCACAAGATGTTGTTGCTGTCAATGCGGTCAGGGTGGCATGTGGGGCGTTGGGGGTAGTAGCCTACTACAGTTCTCGCAGCAGCACCCGTGCTGGAGCGCCGTCGCCGTCCTCGAGCTTCAACGGCAGGCACAGGAGCTCGTAGTCTCCCGGAGGTATATCGGTCAAGTCCAGCCCTTCCAGGACTATTACTCCTGCGCCGAGCAGGATGTGATGGGCTGGATGGTTCTTCCTCTGATACTCCTCTATGGAGAGGTAGTCAATGCCCACCAGCTCGACCTCTGTCTCCACCAGGTAGTGCGCGGCATCCTCGGTGATGAAGGCGTAGTCCGGGTCGTGCTGGTTTTTCCTCAACAGGGCTGAGTTGCGTGTGCCCAGCAGCAGACGGGTGACGCCTTTGAGGTCGAGTCTCTCGAGTTGCCTGCGGTCTATGTGGTGGGCTTCCGGTACCTGTACCAGGCGTGCGCGGCCCAGCAGCACCTCCGTTGCCACCTGGCCTACCTTCGATCCACCTGGTATGAAGTGTGCCGGGGCGTCAATATGTGTCCCGGTGTGAGTGCCTATGTGGAGCAGTGAGATGTCGCAGGGGTCACCGCGCGCCATGGCCTTGACGGCCTCACTCGTTAGCTCTGGGGTTCCAGGCCACACCAACATTCCGGGACGGATGTCAATGGTGACGTCGTACACCTTGCGCGGGCGCAGGCAAACCTCGTGCTCTATGGTCTGCATCTGCTCCAGGCGGCGTTGATGGCGTCCCCCGTCGAACGGTGTGGTGAGCCAGACGCGGACTATCTCGCGGGCTAGCCACTCCCCTGTTATCCACCCGCCCAGGACAAGCACGTTGGCGTCATTGTGCTCCCGGCTCAGTTCGGCGGTGAAGGTGTCCCAGCAGAGGGCTGCTCTCACCCCGGGCACCTTGTTGGCGACCATAGCATCTCCTTGGCCGGTGCCGCAGAATACTATGCCCCTGCTGTACTCGCCCGACGCCACCTTCTCGGCGGCCCTTCTGGTGTACTCCGGATAGTCCACAGGCTCGGTGCTGTATGCGCCCACGTCCTCGACTTGGTATCCCAGGTCTTGGAGCAGGCCCTTGATGGCCTGTTTCAGCTGGAATCCGGCGTGGTCGCTGCTGACTACAATGCGCTTGGTCATCGTGCCCCCAATACCGTTTTTCTCTTTTCCTCGAGATGAGCTAGCAGGGAATCCAGGGAGCTGTTGAAGGCGGCGACGCCGTCTCTCTGCAGGCCGGCATGCACCTCTTCCATGCTTATGCCCAGCTCTTCCAGGCGCTCCAGAGTCCTTCTGGCCCTCTCCGTGTCCCGACCCAGGGTGATGTGGGGAATTCCGTGGTCGTTGAAGGCCTGCCATGTCTCCAGGGGCAGGGTGTTGACCGTCCCCGGCCCGATGAGGCCGTCCACGTATTTGACGTCACTATAGGCCGGGTTCTTGGTGCTGGTGCTGCCCCAGAGGAGGCGCTGGACTCGGGCACCTTTTGTCTCCAGTGCCTTGAAGTCGGCAGCGGCGAATCGCTGGCAGTACGAGCGGTAGGTCAACTGCGAGTTGGCCAGTGCTGCCTGGCCGAGCAGGCCCTCGAGCTCGCGCCTGCGCACATGGTCCTTTTCCTCAGCGATCAGCGCCTGGAGCCGCCTGTCCACCGCCGTGTCAATGCGGCTGACGAAGATGCTGGCCACGGAGGCCACACGGCTGATGTCTCCTCCCTGTCGGTGCAGTTCCTGTAATCCCTCGATGTAGGCCTGGGCCACCATGGCGTAGTTGTGGGGGGAGAAGAGCAACGTGATGTTGACGTTGATCCCCGAGGCGATAAAGCGGCGCACCGCCACTATTCCCTCGGGGGTGCCTGGGACCTTGATCATCACGTTGGGCACGTTCGCCAGCCGCCAGTACCGAGGTACCTCAGTCAGGGTCTTCTCCAGGTCGTAGGCGTACTGGGAGGGGGGTTCCAGACTGACGTAGCCGTCGAGTCCCCTGCTCTGCTCGTATACGGGATGGAGGGCGGCGGCGGCCTCCTGGATGTCGGTGACAATCAGCGCCTCATATATTTCAGTGGTCGTTTTGCCTTCGGTGGCAAGCCGCCGTATGTCGGGCTCATAGCCGCTACCCCTGGTGATTGCCTTGTCGAAGATGGCAGGGTTGGAGGTCATGCCCTTGAGGCCTTCATGTTCCACCATGCGCCTGAGCTCGCCGGACCTGGTATGACTTCGCTCGATGTGGTCCAGCCAGGGGCTCTGTCCAAGCTCTGAAAGCTTTCTGGTGTTCACCGTGCCTCCTCAATCAGGTCTTATGGGATGCGGCCGGCCTTTGTTCCTCACCAGCCGTAGCGCCCTTTCCCGTATGTGTCGCCAGGTGAGGCCATATCTTTCCTTCAGCTCTTCAGGCTCTCCGGATTCGCCGAAGGTGTCGTTCACTGCCACCATCTCTATGTGACAGGGGTATTTCCTGGCCAGGGTCTCCGCCACGGCACCGCCCAGGCCCCCGTGGACCTGGTGTTCCTCGGCGGTGACCACGGCCCCGGTGCTGCGGGCGGTCTTGAGTATGGTTCCCTCATCCAGTGGCTTGATGGTATGCATGTTGACCACGCCCGCGCCTATTCCTTCTGCGGCCAGTTCCTCTGCGGCGTGCAGGGTCTCGGACACCATTATGCCACAGGCCACAAGGGTTACATCCTGCCCTGTCCTCAGCACCCGTGCCTTTCCTATCTCGAAAGGGTCTTCCTCGGCGCTTATCACCGGAACCGGTGGACGTCCCAGGCGGATGAAGACGGGCCCGGGGAAGCTCGCGGCGGCCACTGTGGCCTTACGGGTCTCTATGGCATCACCAGGCACAATGACGGTCATGTTGGGCAGTGCGCGCATAATGGCGATGTCTTCCAGGGACTGTGCGGTGGCACCATCGGGACCTGTGGTGATGCCTCCGTGGGTGCCCACTATCTTGACGTTCTGGTTGTTGTAGCATATCGAGACGCGTATCTGGTCATATCCTCGGCTGCAGATGAAGCAGGAGAAGGAGCACACGAAGGGGACTTTGCCCGCGAGGCTGAGCCCCACCGCGGTGCCAAGCATATCCTGCTCCGCTATGCCCATGTTTAGGAAGCGCTCCGGGAACTCCCTCTCGAAGAGGTGGGTGCGGGTGGACTCAGCGAGGTCGCCGGTGAGGACGAAGACGTCGCTGCGGCTGCGCCCGAGCTCCAGCAAGCCCTGGCCCAGGCCGTCTCTCAACGAGGCCTTCTTGACCTCAGGCATCGCCTTCGCTCCGTGGACATGCTCGCTCCAGCTCTGCCAGCGCCTGCTCCAGCTCCTGCCGGTTGGGAGCCCTGCCGTGCCATTCCGGCTGGTTCTCCATGAATGAAACGCCCTTGCCCTTGACGGTCCGTGCGATGACCACGGTAGGACGACCCTTGACCACGGCAGCAGTATCGAAGGCATCCATCAGGGCGTCCAGGTCATGGCCGTCCACCTCCAGCACGTTCCAGCCACAGGCTGCCCATTTCCTGTCTAGAGGCTCCAGGTCCTTAATCAGATGGGTGAAACTGTCCTGCTGAATGCCGTTGCGGTCCACTATGCCGCAGACATTGTCCAGCTGGCGGAACCCTGCGGTCATGGAGGCTTCCCATATCTGGCCCTCGTCCATCTCCCCGTCACCTATGAGGCAGTATACGCGGGTATCCCTGTCGTCGGCCCTGGCGGCCAGTGCCAGGCCGTTGGCGATGGAGAGCCCCTGGCCCAGCGAGCCGGTCGAGACTTCTACCCCAGGTACGCCTGAATAGGCGTGCCCCTGTAGCCTTGAGCCTGGCTTGCGAAATGTAGACAACTCCTCCTTGGGGAAAAAGCCCCTGTGGGCCAAGACAGTGTACAACCCCGCGCACCCGTGTCCCTTGGAGAGGATGAACCTGTCTCTGCCTTCCCAGCCCGGGTTCTGGGGGTTGTGACGTAGCTTGTAGTAATAGAGGGTGACCAGTATCTCCACCTCGGACAGGGAGCCCCCCGGGTGCCCCGAGCCAGCGACATGCAGCATGGTGAGGATGTCCCGGCGTATCTCCCATGCCTTCAGCTTGAGCTCTGCCAGGCCCGGGCGTCCCCCGAGTGTGTTCCCCAAATCGCCTGCCATGTCTCGATGATAGCAAGTCTGAGGGCAGATTGTCTATGAGGTCGAGGTGGACCCGGATTGGCTGTTCGCTTCGGCTGGGTTCAGTAGATGAGTGAATGTAGATATTGGGGCGAGCAGCCTCCAAGTGCTCAGAGGGGTCGGGCCCTGAGCGGGCCCATTGCAGCCTAGACCTTGAGGCGTTCCAGGGTGTCTGCCCTCTTGAACGCTTCCAGCCTGGTGGGTACCATCTTCTCCCAGTCTGGTGTGAAACACTTGTAGGCCCACTGGCAGTTGCGACTCATCTCCTTCCCCAGGCGCGAGTTGGCCAGGGCCTGCTTGTATAACTTGAAGGAGAAGTCGTCGGCGCGAAAGGCGTCCACTATCGTCTCCGCCGCGAGCACGCCGTATTCCAGTGACTCGGAGATTCCCTCGCCGGTCAACAGGTCTACGCCGGAGGCATCGCCCACCAGCAGGATGTGGGACTGGGCGGGCTCGTACTCGGGGTCGTAGGCCCGTATGGGGTAGCCCATGAGCTGATGGTCGTCCATGCTTATGCCCCGCTTCCTGAGGATGGAGCGGAACACCTGCTTGACCACCACCTTCCTGTCGGGGTCGGTATCCATGACTCCCAGGCCACACTGTAGTATGGGCTTACCGCCCTCCCAGGCCGGGAACTCCCAGTAGTAGCCGTAGGCTCCCATCTCGTTGCAGGCCCAGTCGTTAATCATGGCCTTGAAGAGCCACACCCGCTCCTTGTTCACGTCAGCCGGCATCTCCACTACCAGGCACCGCATCAACCTCCTGCCTGCGGGGAAGTCGGCCTTCTTGCGCACCACGCTGTGGACGCCATCGGCGGCTACTACCACCCTGGCCTTGTAGGAGTCCTTGCTGGTGGTGACCACAACCCCGTCCTTCAGGCGTCGCAGGCCGGTCACCTCTTCCCCTTGGTGAAGGGCGACCCCTCGCTGAGTCAACTTCCCTGCCAGCCAGGCATCGAACTCCCTGCGGCGGATGACCTTGACCCATTCCTGCTGGAGGTAGTCGTAGTTCCTGCCTCGATAGATGATGCGCAGCATGTCGAGCTGCACAAAGGGTACCTCGACCTTTAATCCTAGCTTCGTCAGCAGCAAGTCCACCTTGCGGGTAAGGCCGCCGCCACAGAGCTTCTCCCTGGGGTGCCTGGCTTTCTCCAACACCACTGTCCTCGAGGCCAGGTCGGGGTCCATACGGTGTATGTTGAGTGCGGTGGATGAACCTGCGGGGCCCGAGCCGATGATGACCACGTCGTATCTCTGCATCGGTTTTCTCCTTCTGTCTTCTCTGCTGTGTGAGACAGGGGCAGCGTGGTACTTCTTCGCGGGGATGGTAATGCCATGCGGCCAGGCTTGTCAATGTGACCCAGTCTAGCACTTCCGGGAGTGCAATGAGTCCATGTGATGCCTTTACAATCAAGGACAGCAAGAGTTGTTCCCCATATAGGGGGAGGGCTGCTGGTGTTGCGTGCTCCTCACGCCCTGCGTGTTTCTGGTTGATGGGTCGGGGGTCGTGTGCTAGAATGCCGAGAGTCGTCCGTGGAATCCCTGGTCAGTGAAAGCGCCTGAGTAGAACGGCTCTCTTGGGCTGTGGGCCTTGACTGAGGGCAGAAAGGTGGTGCGTATGGTACAGGCAGCGGTCATTGAGAGCGTGCACCAGCGCATGCAAGGGATACTGGGCCATGTGAAGACCAAGTACCCGGAGCGTGCCTGGATGTATGAGCCCCCGGCCAAATACTTTGAGCTTCTTCACGAGGATATTGCCCTGGGTAAGAAGGTGGTCTGGTATTTCTTCCTCCTCACCCCGGAGATATTCCGCGCCATGGATATTGCCACCTGCTCTCCGGAGTACGTCGCCGCCATAGTTGCCGCATTCCCCGATGGCATCAAGAAGTACGTTGACGTTGCTGAAGAGAAGGTGCCCGACCACATCTGCGCAGTGAACAAGTTCACCATAGGGGCAATACTTTCAGGCGACGTCCCGCGCCCCGACATGATACTGCATACCATCGGCCATCCCTGCGATTCCAGCAGTGTGACACATCCGATGCTGGCCAATTACCTGAAGGTGCCGGACTTTGGTCTTGATACACCGTACTGGGACACGCCCAGGAGCTACAAGTATTTTGCCGAGGAGTTCGCACGGGCCATCACCTTCATGGAGGAGCAGACCGGGTGCAAGATGGACTTCGATAGGTTGAAGGAAGTGGCCGAGTATTCCAACCGTGCCCAGGAGTATGTGCTCAAGATCGCCGAGTTGAGGAAGAAGGTACCTTGTCCCATGGGTGGCAGGGCTTCTGCTGTCACCGGCGGTGCCGTGATGGGGTTGGCAGGGACCCCGTTCCTCGTGGACTGGATGGCGAGGCAGTACGAGGTAGCCAGAGCCCGAGTGGAGAGGGGGGAGGGGGCGGTGCCCAACGAGCGCATCAGACTGGTCTGGATCTGGGTGCCCAACTACTTCGACCTGGGCATCTTGGACTGGATGGAACAGAAGTATGGTGCGGTCTGCGTGATGGACTTGCTGAACCACTATATCAATCGGCCGATAGAGGGCCTTTCCTCTAAGGAGAAGATACTGGAGGGCCTGGCACGCAAGACACTGGACTATCCCATGGGCAGGCATGGCCGTGGCCCGGTCGAGCCCTACCTCAATGAGTGCATCAACCTGTGCCGGGAGTACAAGGCCGATGCCGCCGTGTTTGCCGGGCATGTCGGCTGTAAGTACGGCTGGGCCACAGCCAAGATCGTCAGGGACGCGATCCACCAAGAGCTCGGCATCCCCACGTTGAGCTTCGAAGTGGATGCCTTTGACCCCAGGGTGACCTCGCTGGAGACCATCAAGGAAAAACTGGCGCAGTTCTTCGAGACCTTGCTCTTGTAGCACACCCAGGGCGAGAGGTTGCCAACGAACTTCAGGAGGGCGCAGATGAAGGCCTCAGAACAGTTGCTGGAACTGGCACGGGAGACTCCCAACGATGCCGTGAAGAGGTGGAAGCAGCAGGGGAAGAAGATAGTGGGCTTCTTCTGTTCCTATGTGCCTGAGGAACTTGTCCATGCCGCAGACCTGTTCCCCTTCCGGGTCAAGGCACGGGGCTGCACAGAAACGCCCCTTGCCGATTCCCTGATGGCACAGGTGAACTGCTCCTTTGTTCGGGCCTGCTTGCAGCTAGCACTGCAGGGTGATTACAAGTTCTTGGACGGCGTGGTCTCCCTGAACTCCTGTGACCATATCCGTCGCATGTATGACGTGTGGAGATACCGGGTGGACACTCCGTACCACCATTTCCTGAGTGTCCCTCATAAGGTCAGCGAGGAGGCAGTCGCCTGGTATCGTGACGAAGTTTCCGCTTTCAAAGGGAACCTGGAGAAGGCCTTCGGTGTGGACATCACCACCAAGCGCCTGCGGGAGGCAATATCGGTCTACAATGAGACCCGGAGGCTCTTGCACAGCCTATACGACCTGCGTCGCTCGGACAACCCCCCAATAAGCGGGACGGAGGTCCATGACATCGTGGTCGCGGCCACGGCGATGCCAAAGGAGGAGTACAACGAGCTGCTGACGAAGGCGTTGCAGGAGATTGGGGGAAGGAAGGGCATATCGGGCCACTCTGCCAGGCTGATGGTGCTGGGGAGCGTGCTGGATGACCCCTCCTTGGTCAGCGTGGTGGAGGAGCTGGGTGGGCTGGTGGTGGCGGATGCCTTGTGCTTCGGCAGCAGGTACTTCTGGGAGTCGGTGAAGGAAGTCGGTGACCCGGTGGAAAACCTGGCCCGTTCTTATCTCAAGCGTCCGGCGTGTCCGCGCATGGCCACGGAGCATCCTTCCAGGATGGAGTACATCAAGATGATGGTCAAGGACTTCGCTGTGGACGGCATCATCCTGGAGAGGATACGCTACTGTGACCTCTGGGGTGGCGTGAGCATGGTGTTGCAGAAGGAGCTGGACGAGGCCGGAATACCGGTGCTGGTGCTGGACAGGGAGTACATATTGAGCGGCGTGGGGCAGATAAGGACGAGGGTGCAGGCCTTTCTGGAGATGATGGGGTAGCCAGGTGTCCACACCGTCGAGTCCGTCGTCTTCCAGGGTACCGCAGTCGGACGACAGGAGGGTAGTTGCGGTCACTGGGAAGGGCGGTGCCGGTAAGACTCTCCTGGCGGCCCTTATCGTGGGGCTCCTGGCACGTCGCGGAGACCGCCGCATCCTGGCTATTGACGCCGATTCCGCAGTGAGCCTGCCTCTGGCCCTCGGTGTGCCTGTTGGCAGGACTGTGGGCGACATCCGTGAAGAGCTGATCAGCGACCCGTCGGCCAAGAGGAGGGTTGAGGACATCCCGATGAGCAGGGTGATTGCCGATGCCCTTGGCGGTGGCCGTGGCATTGACCTCCTGGTCATGGGGCGTCCGGAAGGCCCTGGCTGCTTCTGCATGCTCAACGACTTGTTGCGCTATGGCATCGAGTCCCTGTCGCGAGACTATGATGTCACCGTGATTGACTGCGAGGCCGGCCCGGAGCAGGTGAACCGCCGGGTGGTGCGGAGCGTGGACACCCTCATCGTCGTGAGCGATACCTCTGCGCGGGGCTTGAACACGGCCAGGGTTATCAAGAGGGTGGCGGAGAGCTCCGGTGGCATCAAGCCGGTCAACGTAGGACTGGTGGTCAACAGGGTGAGGCCTGGGAGTGAGGGTGCTGTAGCTGTGATGTCAAGGGAGACGGACCTTCGGGTCTTAGGATATATCCCTGAGGACGACAACGTCACTCGCTATGACCTGACGGGTAGACCGCTGGCCGACCTGCCCGATGATTCCCCTGCGATGGTTGCCGTGCACGGCATTCTCAGGGAACTGGGACTCTAAGTAGAAGGTGACCTCTATGGCGCATCTGAAGGCGCCTCCATCAGGAGGCGCCTTCAGATATTAAACTCATGGCTTTCAGAGCGCTATTTCAGCTCTACCCTCGGGAGCTCGAACCAGTCGCCGATGGCCTTGAATTTTCCCCCCTCGACCTTGCCGATGCGCATGTAGGGGTTGAGCAGGGGATAGTTGGGGTCAACGGTGATTGGCGGACACAGACCGCCGGTGTCCAGCTTGACGAAGCTGTGCAGCGCATTGTTGATGTCGTCCGTGGTCAGCTTGGCGTAGCCCACCTTCTCCAGTGCTGCCTTGAGGCCAGCGGCCATGGCGACCCCTACCGTTTGTCCCTTGAGGTAGAGCGTGGTGACGTCGCCGTAGCCGTACTTCTGGGCGATGCGCTTGGCCAGTGCCACTCCCGGCACGTCTTCCGTGGGCAGGGCGGAGGTCATGTGGCCGTAGAAGCCCTCAAAGAGCTCCGCGCCGAATTTCAGCAGCGTTTCGTCGAAGGCATAGGCGAGCACCACGAAGTAGTTGAACTTGTCGCGGAGCCCCAGCCTCACGGCGTCCTTCGTTATCACTGTAGTTACAGAAGCCACGTGGTTGATGAGGATCCAGTCGGCGCCATTGGCCTTGGCCCGTCCCAGCTCGATGGAGGTGTCGGTGGCCGTTATGGGTATCCACTCGAAGCCGAGCCACTCTACTCCGGCCTCGGCGGCATACTGTGGCACGGTCCCCGGGTACTCGGCACGCCCGGCTGGAGTGTCTACGGTGAACTGTACTATCTTTGGTGGCCGTGACTCCTTCCAGTTCTGCTTTATCCAGCGAATGCCGGACACGGTCATGCCGGTGTAGCTACCCTCTTCGGCAATCGCATATTGAGGGCGTTTCAGGAATGGTCCGCGGGCACTGACAAGATTGTAGACTACCGGCATGTGGTCTGCGGTGAGCAGTTCCAGGGTCACCTCTGGCATCGAGCCAGCCACCATGTACATCATCTTCACCCCGGCCGCCTTGTGGCGCTTGTAGATGGATACCTGCTTGGCCGCGTTATACTGGGCATCCTCCCAGAGGAGTTCCATCTTGACCGTGGCTGCTTCGCCACCAGGCTCCTTGTACTGGATGCCACCCAACTCTTCGTTCACATACTTCAGGTAGTTGAGTACGCCATACGACACCACCACTGTGGCGCTGGCGAGAGGGCCGGTCAGGCCGAGCGAGAGCCCTACCTTCACCGTCTTCTCCGTGGCTCCGGGTGCTGTGGTCTTGGCGGCGGGGGCACAGGACGCTACCAACAAGAGCATCACGAGGAACATTGTCACCAGAGGGACTACCATTGCCTTTGCCTTGGCCACTGAAAACCTCCTTTCCTCTTCACCCCATCCCAGTGGGGTCGGCTGACAGAATACCGACAGTAGACCGAGAAGCCAAAGCGGCGCGCCTCCGCAACCCGTTTCATCAAGAACTCTGACCCGTGCGCCCCGCTGTGCCCCTCTTTTTACCATACGATGGGCCAGGTGTCAATACCCACTGCCGCCAGGGTATTGACAAAGAGAAGAAAATATGCTAGCATTAGCTTTTGCTAATTATGCCTCTACACCTACGAGCCGTTTTCTCCCTTGTCTTTCTTCTCTTCCACTAATATTTTGCGCATGCCGTTTTTCTGTTCAAGGGGTAACTGTTCCTCGTAGCGAAGTCCTCGCAAAGGAGCGATACAGCGGATGGTGTCTTCGCCGGTTTCAATGCAGCCGCAACAGGTGTTTGATAGCCCGAGGAAGTCCTACAGCAAGCTGAGACCAATCCTGGATGTGCCGAATCTGGTTCAGGTTCAGTTGTCCTCCTTCCGTTGGTTTCAGGAAGAAGGACTGAGGGAGTTGTTTCAGGACATATCCCCGATTCAGGACTTCACCGGGACGAGGCTTGACCTGAGATTCCTCTCCTACGAATTCCGTCGCCCCCAGTGGTCAGAGGCCGAATGCCGCCTGCGGAATCTGACCTATTCTGCACCCTTGTATGTCAGGGCACAGTTGCACATAAAAGAGAAGGACGAGTATAGGGAGCAGGAGATATTCTTCGGCGACTTTCCAATAATGACCCCCAAGGGCACCTTCATCACCAGTGGTGCCGAACGTGTTGTGATCAGTCAGTTGCTTCGTTCCCCAGGCGTGTATTTCACTGTTGAAGAGGATGCTGTAACGGGACGTCGGTTGTGTCTGGCCAAGCTTATACCCGACAGGGGAGCATGGCTGGAGTTCGAGACCTCCAACCGTGATGTGATATCGGTGAAGGTTGATGGCAAGCGGAAGATACCGGTTACCACACTGTTTCGCGCTCTGGGATATGGGACTGACGAGCAGTTGCTGGGCCTGTTTGAGGGCGAAGCAGCGCGCAAATATGTGCAAGCTACGATGGAGCGCGACGTCTTGGTCAAGAATGCGCAGGCCGCCCTGTTGGACATCTACAAAAGGTTGCGCCCGGGAGACCCGGCCAGTCTGGAGAATGCCCGACTCTTGATCAATAACCTTTTCTTCAACGCCAGACGGTATGACTTGGGCAGGGTTGGACGCTACAAGATGAACAAGCGGCTGCAGTTGTGGCGCGACCTGGCTGCTCCCTTGTTGCCAGGCCTTGAGGCGGCCCATCTGCCGGTGGAGTCCCAGGAGTTAGTGTCCGTGCTGAGGAACGCTGTCGAGAGGAACGACCCTGAGGTCGCAGACCTGCTGAAGGAGTTACTCCCCAGTATTGAAGCAGCGGCACTGGCAAATATCGAGAAAATGAAGCTCAGTGCTGGTGGCAAGGATATGGTGGCCTCTGCACGTGTCTCTGTGGGGAGGTTGGACCGCGAGGTCAACGAGCTCTGGCAGAAGCTGACCGAGGTGGTTGGCGGGGCATCAAGGGGTGGATGGTCGGTGGGTGACCTGGTGGCAAGGGTTCATGCTGTGCTCGGTCGCCTGTGTAGTCGTGTCCTGACTGCCGACGACCTTATGGATATTGTGCGGCGTATGATCAAGGTCAACAACGACGAGGACAATCCCGATGACATAGACCACCTGGGCAACCGTCGCGTGCGCACGGTCGGTGAGTTGATACAGAACCAGTTCCGTATTGGGTTGCTGCGGCTAGAGCGCGTGGTGAAGGAGCGCATGAGCATCATCGCTCCAGAAGCGGTCACCCCGAGCGTGCTCATCAACACCCGGCCGGTGGTAGCAGCGATGCGCGAGTTCTTTGGTGGCTCGCAGCTCTCCCAGTTCATGGACCAGACCAATCCCCTTGCTGAGTTGACCCACAAGCGGCGCCTGTCCACTATGGGACCTGGCGGTCTGTCCCGTGAGAGGGCGGGGTTCGATGTCCGGGACGTGCATTACTCTCACTATGGCAGGATATGTCCGATAGAGACACCGGAGGGCCCAAACATCGGCTTGATCGGCTCTCTGGCCACCTACTCTCGCGTCAACGAGTATGGGTTCATAGAGACGCCGTACCGCAAGGTCCTACGTGAGGTGAGCAATACCTATGAGGAAACTCTGGGGCGGACCCTGGCCGAGACAGTACGTCGGAGCAACGGCAAGGTTTTAACCGAGGCGGGAGTGGTCGTGGATGATGCGCTGGCTCGCAAGCTCGCCGCGCTACCTAAGCGCAGCATCTCCGTGGTACCCTTTGTGTCCTCCCAGGTCGTCTATCTCTCTGCGGACAAGGAGGAGGAGTACGTCATAGCTCAGGCCAATGCCAAGCTCAACGAGAGGAACGAGTTCCTCGATGCCGAGGTCGAGACCAGGCGGGGCGATGACTACTCGAAGAAGTCAAGTCCCGGCAGCATTGACTTCATGGATGTGTCTCCGAAGCAAGTCTTCAGCGTAGCAGCTTCGCTGATCCCCTTCTTCGAGCATAATGATGCCAACCGCGCTCTGATGGGTTCGAACATGCAACGCCAGGCTGTGCCTCTAATTCGTCCCGAGGCGCCACTGGTGGCTACGGGCATGGAGAGAGAGGTTGCCAAGTACAGCGGTCAGGTCGTCTATGCGGAGGAGATTGGCGAAGTGGAGGCGGTCACAGGCTCGGAGATCAGGGTGAAAGGCAGAAAGGAACCGTATCGCCTGACCAAGTTCACCCGAACCAACCAGGGTACCTGCATCAACCAGCGTCCGGTGGTGAACAAGGGTGACAGAGTGGTGGTGGGGCAGGTACTGGCCGATAGTTCGGCAACCGACCGTGGGGAGCTGGCTCTGGGTCAGAACGTGTTGTGTGCCTTCATGAGTTGGGAGGGTTATAACTTTGAGGATGCGATTATCCTATCGGAGGCACTGGTCAGGGGGGACATGTTTACCTCCATCCACCTGGAGAAGTATGAGATCGAGGCCAGGGACACCAAGTTGGGGGCAGAGGAGATCACACGGGACATCCCCAATGTGGGAGAGGAGAGCCTGCGTGACCTTGACGAGAACGGTATCATCCGTGTGGGTGCCGAGGTCAAGCCCGGAGACATACTGGTCGGCAAGATCACTCCTAAGGGTGAAACTGAGCTCACTGCCGAGGAGAGATTACTACGCGCAATCTTCGGTGACAAGGCTCACGAGGTGAAGGACAACTCGCTTCGGGTATCACACGGGGAATGGGGCAAGGTCATTGATGTGCGGGTCTTCTCCCAGAAGAACCATGATGAGTTGCCGGCGGGAGTCAACCAGTTGGTGCAGGTGTGGCTCGCCCAGAGGCGCAAGATATCGGTAGGCGACAAGATGGCGGGGAGACATGGCAATAAGGGCGTGGTGGCCAGGATATTGCCAGTGGAGGATATGCCTTATCTGCCCGATGGACGACCGGTTGACGTGGTACTCAATCCCATAGGTGTGCCATCGAGGATGAACATCGGACAGGTCTTGGAAACCCATCTTGGATGGGCTGCGGAGAACCTGGGGTTCCGGGTGCTCTCTCCCATATTCGACGGTGCCGATGACATGTCGGTGCAAGACGCACTGGCGAGGTCCTGGATAGTGTGGCGCGCACATGGCGAGGTTAACTCGGGGGGCAATGGTTTTTCGGCCATGTTGGACAAAGCCAAGGGGTGGCTCGCTGGCCAGGGTTACGACGGCGACCGCGTGTTCAGTGAGGATTATCTTGGAGAGGCGAGGAAGGTCTGTCTACGACTGTGGCTGAAGGAAGAGACGGGCGCGGATGTCTCTGGTCTGAATGACGAAGATGTGGAAGCCGAAGTGGAGCGGTTGCGCCGTGAGACACGGCTTTCGCCCCCTGTCTTCGGCAAGATAAGGTTGCGCGATGGCAGGACGGGGGAGGAGTTTGACCAGCCGGTGACCGTGGGCAACATCTACATCATGAAGCTCATCCACCTTGCCGAGGACAAAATCCATGCTCGTTCTACGGGCCCGTATTCGCTTATCACCCAGCAACCCCTGGGCGGCAAGGCTCAGTTTGGTGGCCAGCGGTTCGGGGAGATGGAGGTCTGGGCATTGGAGGCCTACGGCGCAGCACATATCCTTCAGGAGTTGCTGACCGTGAAGTCCGACGACGTGATGGGTCGGGCCAAAACGTACGAGGCAATCGTCAAGGGTGATGACATAATACAGCCCGGTGTTCCGGAGTCGTTCAAGGTGCTGGTGAAGGAGCTACAGAGCCTCTGTCTCGCTGTCGAAGTTCTCAATGAGGAGGAGGAGAAGGTGCCCCTGATTGATGAGACTGAGGAGTATCCGAGACTTGGGCTGGAACACGAGTTTGTAACGGGAGAGTAGGATGCTTGAGGCGAACGATTTCGATGCTGTGCGGATATCTCTTGCCTCGCCAGAACAGATAAGGAGTTGGTCTTACGGGGAGGTCACCAAACCCGAGACCATCAACTATCGCACACTAAAGCCTGAGAAAGACGGGCTGTTCTGCGAACGGATTTTCGGCCCGACCAGGGACTTCGAGTGTTATTGTGGCAAGTACAAGCGCGTGCGCTATAAAGGCATAGTCTGCGACAAATGCGGGGTCGAGGTAGCCCACTCCAAGGTACGCAGGGAGCGGATGGCCCATATCGAGCTGGCCGCGCCGGTGAGCCATGTGTGGTTTGCCAAGGGGACACCGAGCCGCCTTGGTCTGCTGCTTGACCTCTCGCCACGGAGCCTGGAGAGTGTACTCTATTTTGCGCAGTATTTGGTCACGAGTGTGGATGACGTCGCCCGTCGTGAGGCATTGGAGAGGACCGACTCGGAAACAGAAGAGGAGTTGAAGAGACGTGACCAGGCCCTTGATGAGCAGATAAAACAGGTTGAGGCGGAGACAGCCTCGGGTGAGGAACAGGCAGCGATTGAGCGTATCAACGAAATACGCCGTCGAGATGATGAGGAACGGCAGCGATTCATCGAGGAGCGAGAGGCCCTGAAAGAGAGCCTGCAAGGTCTTCAACCACTGAAGATACTCTCTGAGAGCCGCTATCGGGAACTGCACGAAAGGTTTGGCGGTATCTTCCAAGCTGGCATGGGGGCTGAGGCTGTCCTCACAGTATTACAGGGAATCGACCTTGATGAGTTGCGAGAGTCGCTTCTGGAGGCGGTACACTCCACGTCCGGTCAGCGGCGCAAGAAGGCTAGCAAGAGACTGCGTGTGGTTGAGGCGTTTCGCAGGAGCGGCAACAAGCCGGAGTGGATGATCCTGACTGTACTGCCGGTATTGCCCCCTGAGCTCCGTCCTATGGTCCAACTGGACGGTGGCCGGTTCGCCACGAGTGACCTCAATGACCTGTATCGTAGGGTGATAAACAGAAACAACAGGTTGCGGCGACTGATTGAGCTTGGTGCTCCTGAGGTCATGGTTCGCAACGAGAAGCGCATGCTCCAGGAGGCGGTCGATTCGCTTGTTGACAATGGCAGGAGGAGCCGTGCTGTTTCATTTGGCGGTGCCCATGCCTTGATGTCTCTGTCCGATATGCTCAGAGGCAAGCAAGGACGCTTCAGGCAGAATCTCCTGGGCAAGAGGGTGGACTACAGCGGTCGCTCTGTCATCGTGGTCGGTCCGGAGCTGAAGCTGCACCAGTGTGGCCTACCGCGGCGCATGGCACTGGAACTGTTCAAGCCCTTCGTGATGCGTCGCCTGGTCGAGTTGGGCTATGCCCATAACATCAAGAGCGCACGACGTCAAGTGGAGAGGGCAAGGCCCGAGGTCTGGGATGCGCTTTCGGAGGTAGTACATGAGAGGCCAGTGCTGCTGAACCGTGCCCCCACTCTGCACCGTCTGGGCATTCAGGCATTCGAGCCTGTGCTGATAGATGGCCATGCAATCCAACTGCACCCGCTGGTCTGTGCAGCATTTAATGCCGACTTTGATGGAGACCAGATGGCTGTCCATGTGCCGCTGTCCAAGGCAGCGGTACTTGAGGCAAGGCAGCAGATGCTCAGTGTCCACAACATGTTGCTTCCCAGCAGCGGCGACCCTGTCGTTTCACCAACACTGGACATGGTACTGGGGTGTTACTACCTCACTACCATAAGGAGAGAGTCCAGGTGGCAAGGGCAGCCGTTCGGGAGCTTTGACGAGGCGAAGCTGGCCTATGAGTTGGGCCTGGTGGAACTGGGTGCTGAGATCGAGGTGAGGGACCCCGGGATGGGCAAGATGCTGAGGACTACTGTGGGACGGATACTGCTGAACGATACCCTGCCCCTGGAGCTCCGGTTCTTCAACAGTGAAGTTGACAAGGCGGCCTTAAAACGCATCGTGGCCGACTGTCACAAACTGCTGGGGAACGAGGGCACGGCTGTTGTTCTGGACAACCTGAAGCGCTTGGGGTTCACCTATGCCACCCGGTCGGGCACCACCATCGCCATGTGTGACATGGATGTGCCACCGGAGAAGTCTAGGTTGTTACAGAAGGCAGAGGAGGAGATCAGGGTCATCGAGAAGCAATACCAGCGTGGCCTGATCACCGAAGATGAGCGATATGACCGAGTGGTGGGTGTGTGGACGGATACAACTAACAAAGTGAAGAACCTTATCAGCGAGAAACTGGACCGATACGGGGGCGTGTACATGATGGCAACGTCAGGGGCCAAGGGTAACATATCGCAGATCACCCAGATGGCTGGCATGCGTGGCTTGATGACCGACCCCTCGGGCAGGATCATGGAGTTTCCTATCCGTTCTAGCTTCTGCGAAGGACTCAGCGTGCTGGAATACTTCATGTCCACACATGGTGCTCGGAAAGGCCTGGCCGACACCGCTTTGAGGACATCTGACAGTGGCTATCTGACGAGACGCTTGGTGGATGTGGCTCAGGACGCTATCGTGACTCAAGAAGACTGTGGCACGAAGGACGGTATCTGGATCTCGGAGGTGAGGGAGGAAAAAAGCCTCTTACCGCCTCTGGTGGACCGCATCCTCGGCCGGACGGCTGCGGAGGACGTGCTCCATCCAGAGACTGGCGACGTAATCGTAGCTCGTGGTGAGGAGATAGACGAGTCTAAGGCAAGAACCGTGGCGGCGGCTCATATCACTAGGGTGTGTGTGAGGTCACCTCTGACCTGTCGCGCACGTAAGGGGATGTGCCGGCTGTGTTATGGCAGGGACCTGGCGCGGCGCCATCTTGTGGAATGTGGTATGGCGGTGGGTATAATCGCTGCTGAGAGTATAGGTGAACCTGGCACGCAGCTTACCATGCGCACCTTCCATACGGGTGGTGTGGTTGGAGTCGACATAACGAGTGGTCTACCCAGAGTGGAAGAGCTGTTTGAGGCAAGGTCTCCCAAGGGTCAAGCTGTGATCGCGGAGATTGACGGTCGTACCGAGGTCATAGACTCTGAAGGGGTCAGACGCATTAGGATAGTCAGTTCGGAGTTGTATCATGATGAGCTTGCTCTCCCGGAGGGCTTTGAGCCGGTGGTGACCGATGGCCAGGAGGTGACTGTAGGCACGTTGCTGGCCAGACCCAGGTCGGCTGCTCCGAAGTCTCGGGGACACTCCGGGACGAAACTGCCAGCACAGGCTTCACTGGCAAGGGTTGCGGGGAGGGCGGAGGTGAAGGACGACCGGGTACTTGTCTGGTACGAAGAAAAGGACGAGCGGGAATACGTCGTGCCCCCGCAAGCGAGGATCAGGGTCGAGAACGGTGCAACGGTTCGTGCTGGGGACCGGCTGACCGATGGCCCAATGGACCCTCAGGACATCCTGCGAATCATGGGCCGCGAAACCGTGCAGCAGTATCTAGTGGAGGAGGTTCAGAAGGTCTACCGCTCGCAGGGCGTGAACATCAACGACAAGCATATCGAGGTCATCGTCCGTCAGATGTTGACCAAGGTCATGGTGGAGTCCTCTGGTGACACCGATTTCCTGCCCGGGGAGTTGGTGGATCGCTTCGAGTATGAGGAGGCCAATGCCAAGGTGTTGGCAGAGGGTGGTGAGCCGGCAACTGCCCAGACTGTGCTCTTGGGGATAACCAGGGCATCCCTCAACACCGGTAGTTGGCTGGCAGCGGCCTCGTTCCAGGAGACTACTCGGGTGCTTACTGAGGCCTCCATAAATGGCAGGGTGGACAACCTTGCTGGCCTGAAGGAGAATGTGATCATCGGCAAGCTGATACCAGCGAGGTGCGTGGTTCTGGAGCAGGAACCTGAGGTCACAGGGGAAGCTGAAGCGCTGGCCGCCGCATGGTTGCCCGAACTGGGTCCTGGGCTGGCTACCGACCAGTCGGCAAGTGATTCAAGTGCCGAGTTGCCTTCGGGGTTGTAACTACAGTCCTCTCCCAGGGGCGAACGCTCTTCTGAAGAGGCTGCTCGACTGTCAATTCGAGGATAACAATAAAGAGAGAGCACTCTCAGAGTGCTCTCTCTTTATTTCTGATGTCGCAGGTGCCCAGCGCTGCGCGCTAAACGCCTCTCTATTTCACCAGGCCCTTGATGCTATACAGCCCCTTGTCGTAGTCTTTGTAGGATAGATAGTCGGCCGGCAGGTAAGTGGCACTCTTGGCATACTTGGCCGGGTCGTAGGCGGCTATCTTGAGGGCCTTCCTCTTGGCATCTATGTGGGCCAGTGACTTCTCCACGATCTTCTTCCAGTCAGGCTCGAACTCCAGCTTGCCGCCGACCTTCTCCTCCCAGCCTTTGCCTACGATTTGTTGGACCTCGGAGCTCGCTGCGATCGGGGAGCCTACTCCGAAGAGCGTGTAGACGCCGGAGGCGACAGCGTAGGCTCCGATGCAGAGCGCCTTCTCCGACATCCACTCGGGAGCGATGCCCACTGCTGGCAGGTCGCTGATGTCCTCGCCCAGTCCGCCTTCAGTGGCCATCTGAGAGAGGACGGTGAGGATGCGGGAGTTGTCCACGCAGGAGCCCATGTGGAGCACAGGCGGAATGCCGATGGCCTGACAGACCTCCTTAAGGCCTGACCCGGCGTATTCCATGACCTCTGGCGTAAGCAGGCCATGCTTGGCACAGGCCATGGCGTCGCAGCCTGTGGTCACCACCAGCACGTCATTGCGGATGAGCTCCTTGACGATGCTGATGTGGCACTCATCGTGGGTTGTCTGAGCGTTGTTGCAGCCGACCACCCCTGCTGCGCCCCTGACCCGTCCTGCGATGACGGCGTCGTTGAGCGGGCGGAAGGACTCGCGATAGATACCGCCCTGCATGTAGGCGATGTACTCATGGGAGAACCCCACCACCATGTGGTCCGTGTAGTTGGGAATGTGGACGTCCTTGCGGTTGGGGTAGTTGTCAATAGCCATGCGGACGATGGACT
>JBFMDE010000020.1:0-27569 GCA_040754215.1 Chloroflexota bacterium | reverse complement strand
CCAGACCCAAGGTAATGCTCTCCATAGGCAACAAGCCCATCCTGCAATACGTGCTGGAGGCCCTTGCGGCCAACGGTGTTCGGCGTGTGATACTTGTGGTCGGCTACAGGAAGGAGCAAGTACAGGACTACTTCGGTTCTGGTGAAGCACTCGGCCTGGACATCAGGTACGTCGAACAGAGACGCCAATTAGGGACTGCACATGCCCTGATGCAGGCCCGCGAATTAGCCTCAGACGTCTTCCTCGTCATATCTGGTGACAACATAGTCAACGCGAGTACCGTCGCCCCACTGACCAGTCTGACTTCCCACGCCATCCTGGTAAGAGCGCAGGAAGACATCTCGAAATACGGGGTCGTCACTGTACGCCGGGGCTTGGTGTCGAGGATAGTTGAGAAACCCGGTGGTGATGGAAGTAACCTGGTGAACACCGGGGTCTACGTCTTCACCAAGAAAGTCTTCGACCTCATCGGCGAGGATGTTGACCTCCCCCCGGTATTGACCCGCATGGTAAACGAAGGCATTCCCGTCAAGGTATGCGAGACCGATGATATGTGGCTGGATGCCGTCTATCCCTGGGACCTCCTCAGGCTGAACGCACTGGTGCTGTCCAGCTTGTCTTCAAAGACAGGCGGACACGTAGAACACGGCGCCAGCATCAAAGGGCCGGTTGAGATAGGTGAAGGTTCCATCATCAGGTCAGGCAGCTACCTGGTGGGCCCCGTGGTTATTGGTAAGAACTGTGAGGTCGGCCCCCATGCCTGCGTTTTCCCCTCCACCAGCATCGGGGATAACGTGGTACTCTCCGCCTTCTGCTGCCTGAAGAACAGCGTGGTGGGGAATAATGTGCAGGTCGGGCCCTCCTCCTGCATGGAGGACTCCGTGCTCACTGGCGGCTCCCGCCTCAGCGGCCACTTCCAGGCCCACAGCGGCGAAACCATGGTCTACATAGAAGGTGAGCAGCACCGTGTGACGATGGGCGCTGTGGTCGGAGAACTCTGCCAGTTCGATGCCGGCGTGGTGGTGAACCCCGGTGTGATGGTCGGAAACCGCTGTCGCGTAGCAGGGCTGAAGCTATTGCGCCAGAACATACCCGACGGGGGCATGGTGGTCTAGCTGTGTGTGGCATCGTCGGATACACCGGATACAGACCGGTCCAGCCCGTGCTGCTGAACTCGCTAAAGCGATTGGAGTACCGCGGGTATGACTCGTGCGGCATAGCGGTACTCGACCACGGGATAAAGGTGTACAAGGCTGTGGGCAGGGTAGAAAACCTCAGCCAGGTCGTGCCGGAAACCGCAGCTACCATAGGCATCGGGCACACGCGCTGGGCCACGCACGGGGCTGTGACTACGGCAAACGCCCATCCTCACCTGGACTGCACCGGTAAGATCGCTGTAGTGCACAACGGAGTGATCGAGAACTTCCAGACGCTCAGAGAACAACTGGTGCGACGAGGACATGTATTCCGCTCGGAGACTGACACCGAGGTCATCGCGCACCTGATCGAGGAGTCCTACCGGGGCAGTCTTAAGGGCGCGGTAGCAAAGGCTCTCGCCGAAGTGACCGGCTCCTTCGCCATCGTTGTCCTGAGCTCCAGGAGTCGGGTGCTGGTAGCGGCGCGCAAAGAAAGCCCGCTGGTAATTGGCGTAGGCGACCACGAGAACTTCGTCGCCTCCGACGTGGCGGCAGTGTTGGACTATACCGACAGGGCAATCTACCTCGAAGACGGAGACCTGTGCACTATCCTCGGCGATGACATCAACATAAGCAACAGGGGCAAGAAGGCCTCTAGGACGGTCTGCTCGGTACCCTGGACCGTGGAACAGGTGCAGCAGGGCGGTTACGAGCACTTCATGCTCAAGGAGATACACGAACAGCCCCGCGCAGTAGCGGACACCCTGACAGGACACACCTCGGTAGTAGAACCGCATGTGACCCTGGGGATAGAGAGGCCTGAAGGGGCACGGCAGGTGATACTGACAGCCTGTGGCAGTTCATACCACGCAGCCCTGGTGGGTGAGTATCTGCTGAGCAGGTCTTGCCACATCCCGTCCAGAGCGGTGATAGCCTCGGAGTTCGAGCAGGTTGAGGCAGTGCTGGACAGGGACTGGGTCATCGCCATAACCCAGTCCGGCGAGACCGCCGATACGCTGAGAGCGCTGAAGAAGGCAAAGGCCGCGGGTTGCAGCACCCTGGCAGTGGTCAACGTCCTGGGCAGCACTGCCACCAGGGTCTGCGACCAGAGCTTCTTCGTCAGGGCTGGTCCAGAGGTCAGCGTCGCCGCCACCAAGACCTTCACCGCGCAATTGACCGCCATGTACCTGTTGATGCTGTTCCACAGCACACTCGACCCAGAGACACGGGCAGGACTGATAGAGGAGCTCAAACTGCTGCCGGCCAGAGTGGGTGCAATACTGGAGCAGGAGACGCTCATCGCCGAACAAGGGACACACCTTGCGCGCTACGACAACATCTTCTACGTTGCCCGCGGAATCAACTGCGCCATAGCCATGGAGGGGGCGCTCAAGCTCAAAGAGGTGTCCTATATCCACGCCGAGGCCTATCCTGCCGGAGAACTGAAGCACGGCTCCTTCGCGCTGCTTGGCCCCGGTATGCCCGTGGTCGTCCTAGCGCCAAGAGACGAGACCTACTCCATGGTCCAGACCAGCATCAAGGAGGTCAAGGCCCGAGGCTCTCCGGTCATCGCCATCGCCGACGAAGACGACACAGAGGTAGAGCAGCTAGCCGACGTAGTCCTGCGCGTTCCAGCAGCGAACCCCCTGTTCTCCCCGGTGTTGAACACCATAGTGGTGCAGCTCCTGGCCTACTACGCAGCCAAGGCCCGCAGCTGCCCCATAGACCGTCCCGTCAACCTGGCCAAGAGCGTTACCGTACTCTAGGAAGGACTCGGCTGGAAGTCTACCACCGAGAGCTCCAGCGTCTCCCGGTTACCCCAGCGGTTCACCTGTGGGTTATAGAGTATGTCCAGGCGAGGCGCAATATCGCTGTGGTGAGAGCCGAGGTCGAAGCCTATGGCCGGCCAGACCACCCCTCCCTTCCGAAGCTTCAACTTCAGATGCTGGCCACCGTTGCCGACGACCCGGGCTTCAAGGACCTCCAGACTACGAGCAAGGAACATTGGCGGCGGGTTACCCTGGCCAAAGGGCTCCAGACATTGCAGCATCTGCAGGGTCTCGCCCACCAGCACCGAGGGCTCGACCTCCGCGTCAACCGTTATCTCCGGCCTGAGGTCCACACCAGCCAGCCTCTCCTCCGCCAATTCAAGAAGTCGCTGGGCCAGGGTCTCCACCTTCTCAGTCGGCAATGTGAACCCGGCTGCTCCCGGATGACCTCCAAACTGGATGAAGAGGTCGGAGCACTCGCTCAGCGCTGCCACCATATCGAACGCTGGTATGCTGCGACAACTGCCCTTGGTGTTCACCTCGCCCACGTGCAAGACGGCCGCAGGACGGCGAAACTCGTCCACCAGCCTGTTGGCGATGAGACCACAGACTCCAGGAGGATATCCTGGGTCACAGACCACCAAGATAGGCCTCTCAAACTGTGAGGCCAGGACATGCTCCCTGGCCTGTCGCCAGTGGGCTTCAACCAGGGATTGGCGCTCCTTGTTGACTTCGTCCAGCCGCGACGCTAGCCGCTCAGCCTCCTCCGCAGAGGTCGTTCGCAGAAGGCGAAAGGCGAGGTGCGCGTGTTCGACTCTGCCCGCAGCATTAATCCGCGGGGCCAGGGCCCAAGAAACGCTATCTGATGTTACCATGCCCTGTCTCAGCCCTGAATACTCAACCAAGGCAGCAATCCCAGGCCGAGGGGCACGGTTGAGCACCTCCAGCCCCGTTTTGACCAGACAGCGATTTTCGCCCGTCAGAGGAGACATGTCGGCGATAGTGCCGAGGGCAACCAGGTCCAGGACATCCTCCCCTGCGACTGGCCTGCCTGTCCCGATACTCAGGGCCTCCAGCAACTTGAAGGCAACGCCTACCCCTGCCAGATGCCTGTAAGGGTAAGTGGAATCAGCACGCTTCGGGTTGACTACAGCACAGGCACGAGGCAACTGCGGTAGGAGCACATGGTGGTCGGTGACCACCACGTCCAGTCCCAGCTCTCGAGCCCTCTCCACCTCCACCAATGAGGTCACCCCGCAGTCGGCGGTGATGACCAAGGATACGCCGGCACGCTTGAACTCCTCCAACGCCGGGACATTAAGGCCATGCCCCTCATCAACACGGTGTGGCAGGTACGGTGTGACCGACCCACCCAACAACTCCAGTCCCTCAACCAAGAGCAGGGCCGCGGTTATCCCGTCGACATCGAAATCGCCGAAGATGACGACCTTGTCTCCGGAAAGCAGGGCACGGTATATCCGGGACACCGCTTGCGGCATATCAGGAAGCAAGAAGGGGTCGTGCGCCAGACGACGGTCAGCACTGAGGAAGGCATCGTATTCGCGGGGGTCTGTGACACCCCTGTTGAAGAGGAGTTGCGCCAGCAGGGAAGGCACCTGTGCTTGCCGCAACAGGTGGTCGGGGCAAGGCGGCAGCAGCTTCCACCTGCTGTGGCTCAACGCATTTCCCTACCCATCATAGCGGCAAAGGATGAGCGCCGAGTTATGCCCGCCAAAGCCAAAGGAGTTGCTGAGGGCAGTCCTCACCTCGGCCCTCCGGGGCGCGTTCGGAACATAGTCGAGGTCACACTCCGGGTCCGGGTTGGTCAAGTTCATGGTGGGCGGTATGATGCCATGCGTCATGACCAGGGCACAGATGATAGCCTCGATGGCACCGGCCGCTCCCAGCAGGTGCCCGAGGACGGACTTCGTGGATGAGATCGGTATATGATAGGCCCGCTCACCAAACACGGCCTTGACCGCCAACGTCTCGACCCTGTCGTTCAACGGCGTGGAAGTTCCGTGGGCATTAATGTAGTCAATATCGCCGGGCTGGAGCTGTGCATTCTCCAGAGCTCGACGCATCGCCCGTATCGCACCATCACCGTCCGCAGCTGGCTGGGTGATGTGAAAGGCGTCGGCGGTAGCCCCATAGCCAACGACCTCAGCATAGACCCGGGCACCACGGCTCAAGGCGTGTTCCAGGTCTTCCAGAATAACAACGGCTGCACCTTCACCGATCACGAACCCGTCCCGCTTGGCATCGAAGGGACGGGATGCCTTCTCAGGCTCATCATTGCGAGTCGAGAGCGCCCTTGCCGAGCTGAAACCAGCCAGGGATATCGGCACGATAGCAGCCTCAGCACCACCTGCCACCATGGCCACAGCATCGCCACGACGGATGATTTCCGTCGCCTCGCCAATGGCATCGCTACCGCTGGAACACGCCGATGAGGCACAGAAGTTCGGGCCTTTAGCGCCAAGCATGATGGACACCTGCCCGGCACCCGAGTCACAGCTCATCATCGGGGCCAGGAACGGGCTGATCCTGCTCGGACCTTTCTCCGACAATACCTTGAACTGGTCGCTGATGGTAGTCAGGCCACCAATGCAGTTGCCCATGATAACGCCGACCCTCTCAGCGTTACCATTGGTAGGTTGCAGGCCCGCATCCCTGGCAGCGAGCAGGCCGGCAGCCACGGCGAACTGAGCAAACCGGTCCATTCGCCTGGCTTCCTTGCGGTCTATGTAGGTTATGGGGTCCCAGTTCCTGACCTCGGCAGCTATTTTGGCGTCAAAGCCGGATGAGTCGAAAAGCGTTATTGGCCCTATTCCGGACCTGCCATCGAGTAAAGCCTGCCACACCTCGGGTATGGTCTGTCCCAGAGGACAGACGGCGCCCATGCCTGTGATAACCACACGCCTTCTATGCTGTCCCATTGAAATCGTCTCCTGCCCGCAGTGTTCCCACCAGGTGCTCCTTTGTCACATCACCGATCGGCCCACATGGTATCCCGTGGGCCAGGGTGGAGGAACAAGGCCGCCCAAGTTCCGGTTGCGCATGGTATTTTTGATATGTTATAGTTTCTGTGCGTTCCCTGCAAGTAAAGAAAAACGAATACAGTGGCCGCGGGGGTGCTGGAGTGTTCCCGTCTTATGACGGGGAGGCTGAGACTCCGGTATGGAGAACCCGTAGAACCTGACCTCGACAATGCGAGCGTAGGGAAGCGGCGACCGAGACCAAGAGTCTGGAAGCTGTTTGACCGATGCTCTTGGTCTTCTTGTTTCTGGGAGCAACAAAATGACTCAGATAGACATGGCGGGGAGAGGGGCAGCTACCCCTCAGATGGAGCACGTCGCCCGGACCGAGGCTGTGAGCATGGAGCTGGTGCAACAGGGGCTGATTGACGGCACCATCGTCATACCGTCCAACCAGCGCCGCAGTTGCTCCCGGCCCTGTGGTATCGGCAAAGGCCTGCGCACCAAGGTCAACGCCAATATCGGCACCTCTGCCGAATACGGCAACGTCGAGACAGAGCTGACCAAGCTGAAAGTCGCTGTGGGTGCAGGAGCCGACACAGTGATGGACCTGAGTACCGGTGGCGACATACTGGCTGTGCGCCGTGCCGTGCTCGCGGCCTCAGCCGTCCCCCTAGGTACCGTGCCGATATACGAGGCTGCCATCCGTGCCGTGGAAGTACAAGGGGCCATCGTCAACATGACGGTGGACGACATGTTCAATGCCATCCAGGAGCAGGCAGAGGACGGCGTTGATTTCGTCACAGTGCATTGTGGCATCACCCAGTCTGCTATCCTTCGCCTCAAGGAGCAACGCAGGGTAACCGACGTAGTTTCCCGTGGTGGCTCTTTCCTCATCGGGTGGATGCTCCACCACGAGCACGAGAATCCGCTCTACGAGTACTATGACCGCCTCCTGGAACTGGCCAGGACGTATGACCTGACCCTGAGCCTCGGCGACGGCATGCGGCCTGGCAGCCTGGCAGACGCCTCCGACGGTGCCCAGTTCCAGGAACTGATAACACTGGGCGTACTGGTGCAACGCGCCAGGAATGCCGGAGTGCAGGCGATGGTTGAGGGGCCCGGCCATCTGCCTCTGGACCAAGTCGTGGCCAACGTACAGATGGAAAGAACCCTGTGCAGGGGAGCACCATTCTACGTGCTCGGCCCCCTGGTAACCGACATTGCCGCCGGATATGACCACATCGCCGGTGCCATCGGAGGTGCCATCGCAGCGGCTGCGGGCGCTGACTTCCTGTGTTATGTCACCCCTTCGGAGCACCTCTCGCTTCCCTCGGTAGAAGACGTCAAGGAGGGCGTCATCGCATCAAGGATTGCCGCCCATGCCGCAGATATTGCCAAGGGCGTCAAGGGCGCCATGGACTGGGACAAGGGGATGTCAATGGCCCGCAAAAACCTCGACTGGGAAAGCCAGGTCAGGCTGTCCCTCGACCCGGAGAGGGCGAGAAGGACGCACAACAGGCACCGGACAACCAGCGCTGCCTGCAGTATGTGCGGGCCCTACTGCGCCATGGCAATCATGGAGAAGTACCTGGGCATCTCGTCGGCTAGATGCTAGCCCGACGGTCCAGTCTCCAGGTAAGCACAGAAGGAGGACCATAAGAAAATGGCAGTGTTTCATCCCGTAGGGGAAAAGGAAGTAACCAAAGCCATAGTGGGTGGGTTCCTGCGCCAGTTCGAGCAGTACGCTGAGTCAGACATCATCATCATCGGCGGCGGTCCCGCTGGCCTGACCGCTGGCAGGGAACTGGGACATGCCGGGTTCAAGGTGTTGATCGTGGAACGGAACAATTACCTCGGCGGTGGATTCTGGATCGGCGGCTACCTGATGAACAAGGTTACTTTCAGAGCACCAGCGCAGGAGGTACTCGATGAGCTCGGCATCCCCTATGAGAAGGCCATCGAAGGGCTGTACGTGGCAGACGGCCCTCACGCCTGCTCCAAGCTCATTGCCGCCGCCTGCGATGCCGGCGTGAAGTTCGCCAACATGACCATATTCGACGATGTCATTCTGCGCGAAGGCAACCGGGTGGCCGGCGTGGTCATAAACTGGACTCCCGTCAGTGCCCTGCCCCGCGAGATCACGTGCGTTGACCCCGTGGGGATGGAGTGCAAGCTCGTCATAGATGCCACAGGCCACGACGCCTGCGTGGTCAACAAACTACAGCAGCGCGGGCTGATACAGATGGTAGGCTTCGGCGCAATGTGGGTGGAGAGGTCGGAAGACCTCGTAGTAGAACACACCGGTGAGGTACACCCAGGCCTGATAGTTACCGGGATGTCGGTCACCACAGTCTACGGCCTGCCGAGGATGGGACCCACCTTCGGCGCCATGCTACTTTCCGGCAAGAGGGCGGCAAAGGTCGCAGCGGAGACGTTGAGGCAGACTGCGGCCCGGTAGGCTGGCAGCCCTCGGCGTGCCAACAGGGACATCGGGGCCAGACCTGAACCGATATTGAGCAGAACGGCATCGCGGGGAGTGTCCACGTGAGGTTGTCCGTCCTCCTGTACGAAGAGCCCTCCGCTAGCACGCTGGACCTGGGAGAGGTCGCACGTCACATCCGTGGCCACCTGCCCACAATCGAAGTCACCGTGAGAGAGGAGTTCGTACAGCGGTACCTCACCTCCCTGTCACCAACATCAAGGGAGGAGGCGTTGTCCTCTCTCGCAGAGAAGGTGGCCGCGCTCAGACTGAGGAGCCTGACACACCAAGGGGCCAGTACAGCGCCACTGCCCGGGGAAATACAGTATGAGAGCAAGAGGCTCGAAGGCGGCGCCGGATGCAGCTTCGGGGTCATGTACGAGGGCTTTGGTATGATGCGGTTGTTCCAAGGACTCACCGCTCAGGAGGAGCGCTCCCCGAGCCATCTCCACATCGTGTTCACCAACCAGCTCCTCGGTACCTGGGAAGATAGCGACCGACGTTATCATGCCAGGGCCATCATCTGCGGCCTTCCCGCCATCATATCCACGACGGGCATCGTAGAAGCGCCGGCAAAGCCGAGGGAATACTACCTGCTGAAACAGCAGTACCACTCCCTGGGCATGTATGACGCCGAAGCGGCACTGGCGTCGCGGTTCCAGGGACGCTTCATTGACCACGGTGATGCCAGGATGACAGGGGTGGTAAAAGGATATGCCATGCAGGCACTTTTCCATCACCTGACCGGCGAAGCGTTCTGCGAGGACCCCAATTGCCGCCTGTTCAACGCGCACTGGCAAGAAGAGCTCATCCATGCCCAGCTTGAGGGCGAGGAGGAATTCTGCCAGCACCACGCCGAACAACTGGCCCGTATGAGGGAAGCCACGAACGCGGACACATGAAAGCTGAGATTATTGCCACCGGCACAGAGTTGCTCCTCGGCGAGATCGTTGACCTCAACTCACCGTTCCTCGCCAATCAGTTGTCGCTGCTGGGCATAGACCTCTACTGGATGTCCACGGTCGGGGACAACCTGGGGAGGCTGACTGAAGTATTGCGCCGAGCCTGGGAGCGCTCAGACCTCATCCTGACCACCGGCGGGCTTGGACCGACACAGGGAGACATAACCCGCGAGACTGTAGCCAAGTTGCTCGGCGAGGAACTACAGGTTGACCCCCAGGAAGAGCAGCGGCTCCGAGGGTTCTTTTCCAGTCGTGGCTGGGAGATGCCGGCCAGCAACATAAAGCAGGCCATGCGCATCCCCTCGGCACAGTTCCTGCCCAATCCCCGAGGGACGGCACCTGGGTGGTGGGTAGAGACCCAGGGTCGCATCCTGATTGCCCTGCCCGGTCCCCCGGACGAGACACACTCGGTCTGGGAGAAGGAAGCCGTCCCCAGGTTAAAGGCGAAACTTGGTAAGACGGTCATCCTATCAAGGGTGCTGAAGACCTTCGGCCTTGCTGAAGCCAAGGTGGGTGAGTTGCTCGGTCAACTGGTAGAGTCAGCCAACCCCACCCTGGCCACCTACGCCAAGTCGGATGGCATTCACCTCAGGGTCACCGCCAAGGCTGACAGCGAGGCAGTGGCAAGGGAGATGGTACACCTGGTGGAGTCCAGGGTCAGAACCATCATGAACGACCACATATGGGGGAGCGACACCGACACCCTGGAGAGCATCGTGGGCACATTGCTACTGGGGAAGGGTCTGACACTCGCCACCATGGAGTCCTGCACCGGAGGCCTGCTTGCCACCACCCTGACCAGCGTTCCGGGGAGCTCAAACTACTTCCGCGGCGGCATCGTCTCCTACTCCAACGAGGTCAAGATAGCCTCGGGTGTGAAAGAGGAGCTCATCCGCCAATACGGCGTGGTGAGCAGTGAGGTTGCCGAGGCCATGGCTGGCGCGGTGCGGAAACGGCTGGCCGCAGACGTAGGGATAGGCATCACAGGGGTCGCCGGCCCCTCAGAACTGGAGGGCAAGGCTCCCGGCACCGTATTCACAGGCATAGACGACGGCAATAGTCGCCGCGTCATCGCCCGGACGTATCCGGGGAACCGTCAGAGGGTACGGGAGAGGGCTACCATGAACGCCCTCTTCGAACTGAGGAGGACCCTGCTGAGCAGGTAGCCAGGAATCACGATGGGATCAGAACCGCTGAACGAGAAGAAATCGAGGGCTCTGGAGAAGGCCAAGCGGGTAGCAGAGCTTGAGCCCACACCCGTCTTGGTGATGGACACCGAGACGCTGCGCCAGGAGTATGAGAGGTTCCGCTCCTGCTTCCCCGACTCTGCAATTTACTATGCACTGAAAGCCAACTCCGACGCCGGGGTGGCCAGGCTCTTCCACAAACTCGGCGCCGGGTTCGAAGTCGGCTCCGAGGGTGCCCTCCGCCTCCTGCTGGAACTGGGCGTAGCACCCTCGACGATCATCTCCGGTAACCCCCTGAAAACTCCGGCCTTCCTCGAATTGGCACACTCCGTAGGCATCCACACCTTCACCTTCGATTCTCACTCCGAGGTGAAGAAGATGGCCACACTGGCTCCAGGCAGCGATGTCTATGTGCGCTTGACCGTGGCAAACAACTACAGTGAGTGGCCGCTGGACAAGAAATTCGGTGTGGAAATCGAGGAGGCCGCAGGCCTTCTGTCGAGAGCACACGAGAACGGACTCCGTCCAGTGGGGGTTGCCTTCCATGTGGGTTCACAGTGCATCAGCACCGCCGGGTGGACCGAAGCGCTGGAAAGAAGCAAGCAGGTCTGGACGCTTGCAGTCAGCAGAGGGCTGGAGCTGCGCTCCCTGAACCTGGGAGGGGGCTTCCCTTCAGAATACACTCACCCCGTCCCCTCTGTGGCAGAGATCTCCCAGGTCGTGAACGAAGGAGTACAGCAACACTTCCCTGGAGGAGTACACACCCTGCTCGAGCCCGGAAGAGCCCTGGTCGGCGAGGCCGGAGTGCTGGTGACCACCGTCATCGCCAGGGCCAGCCGCAACGGCCAGGACTGGGTGTACCTTGACGCCGGAGTGTTCAACGGCCTGATGGAATCCCTGGGCGGCATACGCTACCCACTACACGTCCTCAGAGAGGGCAAGAGAGCAAAGTACGTGCTGGCGGGACCCTCTTGCGACAGCATGGACGCCTTGCCCGGCGAAGTTGACTTGCCGGAGCTGGAAATAGGCGACCGCGTCTATGTCATGACGGCCGGAGCATACACCACGGCGTACGCCTCCTGCTTTGACGGCATCCCTGTCCCCAGAGTCATACTGGCGTGAAGGAACCGTGAATATGCCGCCCTTCCTTTTCTCAGAAGACGACCCGTTCTCGCCAATACGGTACTCCTACTCCATGCAGGACATGCTGTATACCCACCGCAGCCCCTTCGCCGAGATATCAGTGGCGGAGCACAGCTACTTCGGCAGGATGCTGGTCCTGAACGGAGTGGTACAACTGACGGAGCGCGACGAGTACCTCTATCATGAGATGCTGGCACATGTGCCGTTGCACGCCCACCCCTCACCACAGGACGTGCTCATCATCGGCGGCGGCGACGGCGGCACACTCCGCGAGGTGCTGAAGCACGGCACGGTCAAGAAGGCCGTGATGGCGGAGATAGATGAGGAGGTCATAGAGACCTCCAAGCGCTTCCTGCCCACACTGTCCACAGGGTTCAGCGATCCCAGGACACATGTGGTGATAGCCGATGGGGCCGAATTTGTCGCCAGGGCCAGGAATACATACGATATCATCCTAGTGGACTGCACCGACCCCGTGGGGCCGGCGGTGTCCCTATTCAGCGAACACTTCTTCGCTGAAGTCCATGCCGCACTGAGGGAGAACGGCATCTTCGCAGCGCAGACAGAGTCGCTACACTTCCACCTGGACTTCGTGCGCGAGGTACAGCACAAGCTGAGGCACCATTTCAACTTCGTCGACCTGTACACCGTACCGCTGGCCACCTACGCGGGTAACTGGTGGACCTTCTCCATCGCCTGCAAGGCATTCAGCCCACGCCAGCCAGCCATGGCCTGCCAGGTGTCAACCAGGTACTACGCTGAGGACGTCCACCACAACGCCTTCCTCGTCCCTAGCCTAGCCAAGAGACTGCTCGGCTGATTGACTGCCTTTCCAGACCTCTGCTAGAATACCCTATAAAGCCAATCATCTTGGTGGTGATTGTATGAAGAAGACCATCTATCTGGACCATGCGGCGACCACACCGGTGCATCCCAGGGTGCTCGAGGCCATGCTGCCCTACTTCTCGGAGAAATATGGCAACCCCTCGACGATATACTCACTGGGACAGGAGGCGCGGCGAGCGCTGGACGATGCCCGAGCCACTGTGGCCGAGATACTGGGGTGTAGCCGCAAAGAGGTCATCTTCACCAGCGGCGGCACCGAGTCGGACAATGCTGCCATAAAGGGCGCCGCCTTCGCGCTGCAGGACAAGGGCAACCACATAATCACCTCCTCGGTGGAGCACCACGCTGTGCTGGAGACATGTCACCACCTGGAGAAGCACGGCTTCCAGGTCACCTACCTCCCGGTGGACTGTTATGGCAGGGTCAATGTGGATGATGTGGCAGCGGCCATCAACGAGAGGACCATACTGGTCAGCATCATGCTGGCCAACAACGAGGTCGGCACCATCGAGCCCATTGCAGACATTTCCAGGACGATCAAGGAGAGGGCGGGACAGCGCGCCATCGTCTTCCATACTGACGCCATCCAGGGCACGGGAGCCCTCAACCTGAACGTGGAGCAGCTGGGAGTGGACATGCTCTCGCTCTCCGCCCACAAGTTCTACGGCCCAAAGGGTGTGGGGATCCTCTACCTCAAGCAGGGCACACCCTTCGTGCCACAACAGCAGGGTGGCTCCCAGGAAGGACGGCGGCGGGCGGGAACGGAGAACGTAGCCGGCATCGTGGGCACCGCCACAGCCCTTCGCCTGGCGGCGGAATCCAGGGACAGCAACAACCGGACCTGTGCCCGGCTCCGCGACCGTCTGGTGCAGGGGATAGACAGACTCGTCCCCGACGTCCAGCTCACCGGCCACCCGGAGCTGCGACTACCCAACAATGCCAGCTTCTGCTTCGCCTATGTGGAGGGAGAGTCCATCCTGCTCCACCTGGACTTCGCCGGGATAGCCGCATCCAGTGGCAGCGCCTGCACCTCGGCCTCCCTGGAACCATCGCACTGCCTCTTGGCCATGGGGATACCGCCAGAAATCGCTCACGGGAGCGTGCGCTTCACCTTCGGGCCGGAGAACACCGAGGAGGAGGTAGACCAGGTGCTCTCCGTACTGCCCCAGGTAGTGGAGCGGCTGCGGGCAATGTCCCCCTTCGCCCAGTCCAAGGGGAAAACAAAGGGCTAAATAGAACACCAGCCCGATAGCCCAGCCACCTCGCACCATCACACCCTGCTCTGCCGCCATCAATGCTTCCGCAAGGATATTGGTGAGTGCATCCCCCAACACCTGTCAATCACTCCTCCGTTCCCTGCAGCCTCGAACAGGCTCGCTCCTGTCCTTGACAGTGGCTATCCTACTGCATAATATTGCTCTGGCGGCCGTGCTAGGCGGGGAACTAGCGGTGCCCTGAACTCGCAATCCGCTATAGCGGGGCTGAATTCCCGTTCGAGGTCCGTACCTTCGCACACCGCTCTGCCGGCTGACGTTGAAGGCCGGGTCCTGCGCGGCAGAGCGCTACGAACCCCGTCAGGTCCGGAAGGAAGCAGCGGTAAGTAGAGGGCTCTGGGTGCCGCAGGGTATCCTGGTCCGAGCCGGTCGGCTGAGTAGGCCGCGAGGGCAGGAACGACAACGGGTGCTCGGCCGCTGTATCCTCACTGAACGTCTGTAAGGAAAGGAGGCATCGCATGGACCTGGGTCTGGCAGGCAAGACAGCCATCGTTACCGGGGGCGGCTCCAACATCGGCAGGGGTATCGCGCTGGGTCTGGCACGCGAGGGGGCCAATGTAGTCATCGCAGACATCGACGAAAAACAGGCGGACAAGGTGGTGAACGAGGCCGATGCCCTCAAGGGGGGCGGCAGGACAGTAGCCATCAAGACCGACGCCACCAGCTTCGAGTCGGCCAGCAGCACGGTGAACAAGGCCATCAGCGACCTCGGACACATAGACATCCTGGTCAACAATGTCGGCTTCGATGAGCTCTACATGTTCATCGAGACCAAGCCCGAGTTCTGGGAGAAGATCATCTCCATCAACTACAAGAGCACCCTCAACTTCACCAGGGCGGTGCTGCCCCACATGGTCGAGCGCAAGTCCGGCCGCATAGTCAGCATCGGCTCCGACGCCGGCAGGATGGGCGAGTTCCGCGAGTCGGTGTACGCCGGCACCAAGGGCGCGGTCATCGCCTTCTCCAAGGCCGTCGCCAGGGAGGTCGGGAGGTACGGCATAACTGTGAACGTGGTCTGCCCGGGGGTAGTCGCGCCCAAGAGTCCGGACGAGGCCGGAGAACTCAGCATGTGGAAGGGGCAGGCCGGCTCCATCTTCACACCCGAGGTACAGCAAAAGGCTGCGGCCGCCTATCCGCTGCGCCGGCTGGGCACACCAGAGGATGTCGCTAACGCAGTGGCCTTCCTGGCCTCAAACCGCGCCAGCTACATCACCGGCCAGACCTTGAGCGTCAGCGGCGGCTACACCATGATGTAGAGGGAGGACTCTAGAAAATGGCCCAGTGGCAGAAGGTAACCGGACTGCAACTCACCGACCTCATCTATGAGAAGAGGCCAGGAGTGGCCAGGATAACCATAAACCGCCCTGAGGCGTTCAATGCTTTCACTTCACACACGATGAAGGAGATGGTGACGGCCCTCGAGGACGTCTCGGTGGACGACACCGTCGGCGTTGTGGTGATCACCGGCGCCGGCAAGAAGGCTTTCTGCACCGGCGGCGATGCCAAGGAGGCTGAAGCCGGCTACAGCGCGGACATGCTGCGCTACAACCCCAGGGTACACCAACTCATCAGGGAGATGCCCAAGCCGGTGGTCGCGGCAGTGAACGGCTTCGCTATCGGCGGCGGGCAGGTGCTACAACAGATCTGCGACCTCTCCATTGCCTCAGAAACGGCTTCCTTCGGGCAGGCAGGGCCGAAGGTGGGGAGCTTCGACGGGGGTTACGGCTGTGCCTATCTCACCAGGCTGGTCGGCGAGAAGAAGGCCAGGGAGATATGGTACTTGTGCCGACGCTACAGTGCCAAAGAGGCGCTGGAGATGGGCCTGGTCAACGCCGTGGTGCCGCCGGACAAGCTGGAAGAGGAAGCGGACAAGTGGTGCGATGAGATACTGGAAAAGAGCCCCGGGGCCATCAGGGCGCTCAAGGAGGCCTTCAACATGATGAGTGCCGAGATACGCGGCCTGGAGATCATCATGTTCGACCTGCTCTGGAAGTACTATGCGACACCTGAAGCAGGATACTGGAAGAAGTCCTTCTGGGAGAAGAAACCCCCTGAGTGGCAGAAGTTCAGGAGGCAGGAGGTCTTCCCGGGCGTCTTCAAGGAGTAGCATGCACCCCGGACCGGGGTCTACTCGAAAGGGCCGATGCAGGGCGTAGCAAGCGTACGAAACACTCTGCGCCGCCTCGGCATCTCGGCAAAAAAGGGGCTCGGACAGCACTTCCTGGCCGACGAGTCGGTGCTGGATACCATCGTGGCCGCGGCGGAACTGGGCCCAGGGGACACGGTGGTCGAGGTCGGCCCCGGGCTGGGGACACTCACTCAGGCACTGGCCAAGCATGCCGGCCATGTCATAGCCATCGAGTTGGACCAACAGCTCGTCTCCCTGCTGCGCCGCACCATGGCAAGGTTCTGCAACGTGCGACTTATCCAGGGAGACGTGCTCCAGTTGCAGCCCTGGAGCGAAACCGGCCCCGACTCTAGCTACAAGGTCGTGGCAAACCTGCCCTACTACATCGCTTCGGCTGTCCTGAGACATTTCCTGGAGTCGCCACACAAGCCCGCACTCATGGTAGTGACGGTGCAAAGGGAGGTCGCAGAAGCCATAGCAGCTCCGCCCGGGAAGCTGAGCCTGCTCGGCGTCGCCATCCAGTACTACTCACGGCCTGAGGTAGTCGCCACCATACCCCCCGATGCCTTCTATCCACCGCCGAAGGTCAACTCCGCCATCCTCCGCCTCACGCCGCACGCGGTGCCCCCGGTGGATGTGGGAGATACCGAAGGTTTCTTCGGCTTCCTCGCTGCCGGCTTCCGCCACCCGCGAAAACAACTGGGCAACTCACTGCCCCACGGACTCGGCGTCACCACAGAGGATGCCGCTACGATACTGCATGAGGCGGGGATAGACCGGCACCGCCGTGCAGGAACGCTCAGCATAGGGGAATGGGCCATCCTGTGGAAGGCCTACCGCACCAAGAGGACGGGCGACCCATGATAAAACTGCGAGCGCCCGCCAAGGTCAACCTCACCCTGGAGGTATTGGCAAAGAGAGATGATGGATACCACGAGATACGCAGCCTGATGCAGGCCATTGACCTATGTGATGTCCTGACCTTTGAGCCTGCCGGGGAAATCACACTGGCCTGCAGTGAGCCTGAGCTGGAGTCGGCCGACAACCTGGTACTGGAAGCGGCACGACTGCTCCGCACCTCGACGGGTTGCCGCAAAGGAGCAAGGATCACCCTGCAGAAACACATCCCCTGGGCCGTGGGGCTGGGAGGTGGCAGCAGCGACGCCGCCGCCACTCTCAAGGGGCTGGACCAGCTCTGGAGACTGGGGGTTCCCCCTCAAGACCTGTCTCACCTGGCAGGGCAGGTCGGCTCAGACGTGCCCTTCTTCATCCATGGCGGTACGGCAGTGGTTGAGGGCAGGGGTGAGAGAGTGATGCCTCTGGCTGCGCGACCGGACCTCTGGCTGGTGCTCCTGGTACCGCCGCTACCACGGAGCGCCGGTAAGACTGCCCGGCTGTATAGAAGCCTACATTCCCACTGGTTTACGACGGGAGAACACACCCGCAAGGCGCTGGCGCTGGTATCGCAAGGCCACCCCCTGACATCCGGCCATCTGTACAACGTATTCGAGAGGGCAGCATTCGGAGTCTTCAGCGGGCTTGATACTTGCTGGAGGCTGCTCGAAGAGGCCAGTGGGGAGAGGCCGCACCTGGCAGGTTCGGGACCAGCCTGCTTCGTACTATGTGCCAGCAAGGAGTTGGGTGAGAGGGTCACTTCCATCCTGAGGGCCCGGAGGATGGAAACGTTCCTGGTACGGACCTTCTTCGACGAGACACTTACCACGCCGGCCAATAGAGAATAGCCAGGCCTGGCTATACCATGCTTCTGGCGAGGGCACCAGCGTACTCACACCTGACTGCCGGGCTGGCGCCGAACCCGCTCAGCCTCCGCAACGGGGTGCTCCCCAGCCTCGGCCAGGTATGCCAGTCATAGTGGCTGACATCGCCGGTATCGAGAGAGTCCCTGTGGACGTTGCCAAGTGACTCCCCGCCAAACACGGGGACAGGGACGAAGCCATATCGTGTCCTGTTGTAGACCTCGTGAGGGTCCAGTCTCACACCCCGGGATGCATTGAGCAGTGCTCCCATCCCTAACCGGGACTCTCCCTGGAGCACCCAACCCCGATGGTAGTCACAGCCGCAGACACAGGCACTCCCCAGCTTATCTCCCTCCGGAAGGAAGAAGGAGGCAGATAATAATCCCAGACCCACTATGGTGGTGAGAATCGGTTCAGGGTAGGCGAACATTACGATAGCCAGGACTCTGAAGTGGTGCCGGTTAACCCACATGGCAGTCTCCGTTTCTCCCGATAGTCTCCGCCCATTCACAAGGACAATGACAGGCGCCATTGTAGCACCGCTTTCCTAGCTGTCAAGTGGTGTCGGGCAGTGGCAAGAGCACCCTCTCGACGACTTTACCCCATTATCGCTCTGATTGACACCCTTCTCGTAGTTCATCCTCCCACCAGTCGTGTCTGACACCGACACTCTCCACAGCCGCTTCCCCATTGAAAAAGAGATGAAAAATCTCACGCGTTTTCTCCCTGTCAGGGAAGAAAAACTGGCTTTGAAACCATGGCTGAATATTATGTCAATCACAATCCCGGCTCATGGTCAGTTATAGTCAACTAATCGGTGTAACTCGCTGCCCCGAGAAACGAGTGATGTTATAATATGGCCAATTTCGCCGGAGATACGACATGCGAGTGGCCATCATCGGTCTGGGCCTGATCGGAGGCTCACTGGGACTGGCGCTGAAGCGCACCCGAGGGGAGGAACTGGAAATAGTGGGCTATGCCCGCAGGCCGGAGGCCGCCACAGAGGCGCTACGCCGCAGGGCCGTGGACGCGACGGTACCGGACCTCGCCTCTGCAGCCAGGGATTGCGACCTGGCCTTCATCTGCACCCCCGTACGCACAGTCGAAGAGGTCCTGCGTGTGCTCTCAACACACGTCACTGACCGGTGTCTCATAACCGACACCGCCAGTACGAAGCGGCAGGTGATGGCCTGGGCTAGCGAGCACCTCCGTGGCAGGGGAATAGGTTTTGTGGGCGGACACCCGATGGCGGGCAAGGAGAAGTTCGGCATCGAGGCCGCTGAGGCGGACTTGTTCAATGGCTGTACCTACTGTGTCACTCCAGCCGAGTGGACCACCGTCAAAGACATTGACCTGGTGCTACAAGTCATAGAATGGCTACGCGCCAGGCCCCTACTCATAGATGCGCAGGAGCACGACTTCCTGGTGGCAGGAATCAGTCATCTTCCGATACTCGTCTCTGCCGCTCTGGTCGCAGCCACGACCGGCGACCCCCGCTGGCCCACAATGGCGAAGCTGGCAGCCTCCGGCTACCGCGATGCCACGCGGTTGGCCTCGGGCAACCCCCAGGTGAACAACGACATCTTCAGCACCAACCGGGAGTCTGTTCTTCACTGGGTCGACCGCTTCAGCCAGGCCTTGGCCAAACTCCGTGAACAAGTGGCCTCTGAGCACAGCGACCTGGAGGCAACGCTTAAGCTCTTGTCCGAAGCTCGACAGAAATGGCTGGAAGGGAGATGGCCAGGCTGGAAAAACAACCATTGAGAATGGCCCGGCATATCCTGCAGCTATGATAAGGAAGGTTGCTGGCCAGCCCTCCCTGAAAGGGGAAATCGAACTCCCGGGCGACAAGTCCATCGCTCACCGGGCGGTGATGTTCAACGCCATTGCCAAAGGGAATGCCCGCATCACCAATTTCTGTGGCGGTGCCGATTGCCTGGCTACAGTCGGTTGCATCAGGGCTCTTGGCGTAGAGGTCCGCCGCTCACGGGCTTCCCCGGGCACCGTTGACGTCCAGGGGGTGGGCGACTCCGGCTTCCAAGAGCCAAAGGATGTACTTAACGCCAGGAACAGCGGCACGACCATGCGCCTCCTCGCCGGGCTTCTGTCCGGGCAGCCCCTGCTGGCAATCATAACCGGTGACTCCTCGCTCCGCTCCCGCCCCATGGGCAGGGTAGTCGAACCACTACGCCTCATGGGTGCCGATATTCAGGGGCGGAACGACGGGCGGCTCGCACCACTGGTCATCAGAGGCAGCCACCTCAGAGGCATCCGCCACACGCTCCCTGTCGCCAGCGCGCAGGTGAAGTCGGCGATACTGCTCGCAGGACTGTTCGCCGACGGAGAAACAAGCGTCCTGGAACCCGGCCTCACCCGGGACCATACTGAGCGGATGCTGGCGCAGATGGGAGCGCCATTGAAACGAGAGGGGACGCTGGTGACCGTGTCAAGGCCTGACACGCCCCTGCACCCGCTCACCCTCAGGCTCCCTGGCGACATCAGCGCCGCCGCCTACTGGCTGGTCGCAGGGGTGATTCACCCCAAAGCGCGAATCAAGGTCACGAACTGCGGCATCAATCCCACTCGTACCGGGGTGCTTGACGCGTTGCAGGCCATGGGTGCGAAGCTGACAATAAACCGGAAGGGCGCCACTGGTGGCGAGCCAGTAGCCGACATCGTGGCTGAGCCCAGCCAGCTCAAGGCTACTGAGATATACGGGGACATGGTGGTCAGGGCGATAGATGAGATTCCAGTACTGGCAGTCGCGGCTTGCTTTGCCCGGGGGACTACAGTGGTCCGGGGAGCTGCTGAACTACGCGTAAAGGAGACTGACAGGATAGCGTACACGGCGCAGGAGCTCTCCAAGATGGGCGCGAGGATAGAGGAATTGCCGGACGGCATGCTGATACACGGCGTGGGGCGCCTGAGGGGAGCTGAGGTAAACAGCCACGGCGACCACCGCCTGGCGATGAGCCTGGCCATAGCAGGCCTCGCAGCCGAGGGGACGACGACCATCGCCGGTGCCGAAGCGGCGTCGGTCTCCTATCCAACCTTCTGGAGCGACCTCGAAACAGTTGCTGGCAAACCACGAACACGGGGGTGAAGTTATGGGCATTGAACTGGTTCACGTGGGCTTCGGCAACTTGGTGGCCCTGAACAGGGTGGTGGCTGTCCTTTCAGCAGAGCAGGAGCCCGCCAGGCGACTGATCCGTGAAGCCAAAGACAAGGGTCTGCTCCTTGACGCCACCCATGCGCGGAAGATAAAGGCAGCACTGGTCATGGACACCGGCCACGTGACAGTGGTGGCCATAGCACCTGAGACCATCGGTGGCCGGCTGTCCAGCATCAGCACACCAGCGGCCAGGAGGGAGAAGGCTTCGTAGTGACTCCATCAACCGAAACAACGCCACTGCCCCAGTTACAGCCCGCGCCACTGCTGATTGTGCTCTCCGGGCCTTCTGGCGTAGGCAAGGACGCAGTGCTCAAGATGATGAGACAGAAGGGGTACCCCTTACACTACTCGGTAACCCTTACCACACGGCCACGGAGAGCGAAGGAACGGGACGGGACAGACTACTACTTCACCTCCGTCGAGGAGTTCCATAGGATGGTAGCGGCCGGGGAGTTGCTGGAGTGGGCCGAGGTCTACGGCAACTACTATGGCATCCCCAGAGCGCCGATAAGAGAGGCGCTGCAACAAGGCCAGGATGTCTTGCTCAAGATAGATGTCCAGGGAGCGGCCACGGTCAAGAAGCTGGTACCGGCGGCAGTGCTCATCTTCCTCATGCCGCCCTCCTTTGAAGAACTCCAGAGAAGGCTGGCCCAGCGGCACACTGAGTTCCACGTTGACCTGGAACGGCGTTTGTCCACAGCACGCGAGGAAATGAAGCGACTAAGCCTGTTCGACTACATGGTGGTGAACAGGCCGGAGGCACTCGAGAAAGCTGCTGCCCAGGTGCAGGCAATAATCACCGCCGAAAAGTGCCGCTTAAGGCCGCGGGCAGCGAAGGTCTAGACCCCCCTACAGACCTGGTGACGGAGGTGCAGGAGGTGGTGGTGGTGTCGAGGATGCGCCGGATACTCCACTCCCGCCGGGTATGCCCATGCCCCCGATACCACCTATGCCGCCCGCCATTTCAGCCAGTGAAGCACCGGGGGACTCACCCCTCTCCCTCTTTGTCCGCTCAAGGACATACCTGCTCCGCACCACAGACCACTGCTGGCTGGTCACCATGAAATACCGTTTCAGGTCCAACATCGTGGGGTAGATGGTGAACGGGTAGAGGGTATTAGGGTCCTGGTTGTCCACGCCATATACCCCAACTCGCTGCACTGAGAGATAGTCCTGATTGCGTGCCACCCATCGCTCCTGCAGCCGAAGCGCCAGGCCGAGCGACTCCTGAATAGAAGGCACTACCAACGCGTAGTCGCTGGAGGCTCCCTTCTCGCGGAGCGAACGCCTTACTTCCACCAGAGCCTTGGCCCTCTCAAAGGCCACGTCATCCAGACGGACCGCAAGATTGACATAGAAACCCTTGCCGTCCTTCTCGAAGTAGAGGTCAACTCCGGCCGCCTCCTTTGCCTCATAGCCCTTGTCCATCAGGAGGGAGGTGATGGCCAGCCTGATATATTCCACCGCCTCTTCGTCGCTCTCAAAGGTGATGCGATCCCGTTTCGGCAGCATCACCTTCTTCGGTAACTCATAGGCCTTGCGGGTCATCTTGCGCTCGACCTCGGCCGGGCCCTCACAGACGAAGACTTCCTGGGTCTCCCGACCTTTCTCGTTCAGGAACTTGACCCTGAGCAGCACCTTGACCATGCCCGGCATCTTCACCTTCTCCAGGATGTCAATGCGGGTGACCACGACGTGCTCGGGCAGAGGTAACTTTATGTGAAGTCCTTTGGAGTCAAGGGCCTTGTTGACGTCCGCAACCGTCACCGTCGCCATCGCATCACCTGACCAATTCCAGAGCGCCCGTAGGGCATCGCTCTTCGCACACGCGACAGTATTCTGGAGGGTCCATGCAGCGTTTGCAGCTGTCCCAGTTGACCACGTTCACCACGCCGTCAAGTACCTGGAGCACCGATGGAACATCCCTGGGAATGACCACACCCGTGCCGTACATTATCATCCCCTGGCACTTCTGACAAGTGAGAACACAATCCCCACACCCGATGCACCTCTCCTTATCGATGAGAAGGCCGGTCTTCTCCACGCTCGCCTCAACACCGAAGTACTCCTTCAGCATCCCCAGTGTTTCTTTGTACTGCTCCGTGAGCAAATCAGGGCACTCCTCTGGCTTTTTCTCACGTCCGATCAGGGCGAAGGCGAAGGCAAGACAACTGGGAGCACCACACTTCTTACAGTTCGTGCCCGGTAAATAGCGGTATAGTTGTAAAGGCTGAAGTTTATCCCTCTTTGGCACTCCCGACTGCTCCCTGACCTCCATGGTCGTCCGTGATTGCCTGGGCCATCACCTCGATCCACTTGAAGTTGGGCAATTTGCCCGCCTCATAGCTTGTCAACTCATTGGGAATATGGCTCATGGGCATGAATCCGAAACCACGAGGACACTTGGAGTCCAGTTGTGCCCTGACCACTACCGACCCCGCTGAATTGCTCAACCTCACTTTGCCCCCATTGCCAACTCCCAGAGCTTTGAGTTCCCCCTCAGACAGCCTGACGATGGCAGCGTATTTCTCGTACATCGCTTCTTCATTCTTGTCCAGTTTGGCCGCCCAGGCATACACGTCCCTGTATGTCACAATGACCAGCGGTACCTGAGGATGGTCCTGAGTTACGCTCACGCGGTAACCTTCTCCAGGAGACGTCTCAGCACTTCCTCATCGCCGAGCCGAGATGGCTTCCTTCCCGGCATCAATGCGACCTCCGTTCCATCCATCCGCACAGCACTGCCACCGACCTCGACCCCCGTGACTGCCGTGCCCAGGACTACGGTGGCACCCCGTGTAGTAGCGGTCTGGAACGGGTCTACAGCGATTATGGGCACGTCCGCCAAGCCCACTGCCACCGACCTCGGCAGGCTGGAAAAGGGGTCAGCCCCCACCACCATCAGGCAGTCAAAGCTCCTGTTCTTCACCTGTTCCAGGAGGGAGAACTGGTCCCCGCGAGACGTGCCGTTAGCGAAACCGACCTTGTTCACATAGCCCGTGGCCTTGCGTAGAGAGTGGTTGAAGCCCCTCATGTTGAAATGGCCCACCATCGGTATCACCGCGAGACGTCCCCACTTGCCCAACTGTCTTGCCAGCTCTACGAAGGGAGCGAAGTTGTTGTCCAAAGAGTAAGTGAGCCCCAGACCAGCGAAGACGATACAGTACCTCGTACGCCTGAGGAGTTCGACAAAGCTCTTCACCTCTCGATTCGTTTGCTCCCCAGCTATGCCCTTCAGTACTTCACCAATGAACTCCTTATCGCCTCGGGGCAGGATCCTGAACACACGGTGGCAGATAACGCTGGTCTCGCTTTCCCTGACCTCCACCGCTGCCAGCGTGACACGCCGCACGGCACCCAGCTCGGTGTACTCTGGGTGGGCATAGATGGTGAACTTGGACAGATGCCTGGGATGAGAGTGATGCGGGTTTGACCCCCAGTAGAGAAGTAGGTCTGAGTTGGGAAGTTCTGCGAGCGAGCAGGTGGGTAGTGCCTCGCTCAGGATAAGGTCCACCAGGGTGCCCTGGCAGAAAGAGGAGGTATCGTCTACGGAGCCGCGCAGGCGCCGCGCCAACTCGATGCCGACCGCCTGAGCCTCCAGGCTAGAGTTGTCCAGTCCAAAGATGAGAGGATGCTTGGCCCTGGACAGCTCAGCCGCCGCACGGTCCAGGGCTTTCTCCGCATCCACCACCTGTCCCTCAACCAGGTAGGGGTTCCGCCGTTTCTCAAACTGCGTGCCATACAGGAACGAGGCACCCTTGCGGCAGGCATTCTCTATTCTCGTTACTATGTCGTCTTCCAGCGTTAAGCCTATATCATCGCACAGGCAACTACACGCCGTACAAATGGTTTTCTGGACAGCCATTTAGCCCTTTTCTTCTTCCTCCCATCTTGCCTGTGCCAGCTCCCTGTTGAGGACGAAGTCAACCGACATCCTACCCCCGGCGAAGAAGCCACGGAAGACCTTGTCCTGAGGCTCTCCCACCAAGCACCAGGTGAACTCCTCATCGGGGTTCGCCAACCACACCATCAGCTTGAACTCCTTCATGGCGAAGTACCATCTACCCTTGTCCTCGCGCATGAAGTCCAGTAGCAGGTATTCGCTGATGGGAGGCATAACCAGCACGTAGTCCGCCTTGTCACCGAGGACGGTCCGCATTGCGGCCAGCTTTGTCAAGGCATCCACTGCCGTATCCGTATGCTGTGCGCCCACCCCTATGATCTCGTAGGTCTTGTCGCCTTCCTTCCTCCGCGCCTGGAAATCAGGCAAGATAAGACCTACGTAGCGCGGCGCCAGTACCTCGTATCCCGCGTCCTTGACAAAGGCACGGGTCCACTTCAGGATCTCAGAAATGGGGAAAGACCATTCCCGAAACTCGCCCTCTTTTATCCTCTCGGGCCTTGACCTCGTTTCTTCGGTAGACATGCCACTTCGCAGTCTATGCTGCCAGCCTCTTTACCAATCCCTCCAGGTTCCGTTGGTACTGGCTCAGGGAAGCATCACCCAGCGAGTAGGTGGCTTCCTCCACCACTGACGTGCCCAGCACTACCGTCTCTACGCCACGTGCCGCTGTCACAAGCGCCCGGGCCACCTCACGCGGATAGCCAATGAGCACCAGCAGGTCCGGCCTGCTGGCTGTGACCGGGTCGCGCCATTCCTTGTAGCGCAGCATCTCCACCAGCCCAAGCGCCACCTTCTTCGCGGCCCTGGCACCCTTCTGTTTCAGGGCCACCACGCTGTTCCCGGTCGCCGCCACCGGAACATCCAGTCTCAAGGCAACCTCAGCAGCATAGTCCGATAGCTTCTTGCCGTTGAACTCCACCTCATCGCAGAGATAGCCTGCCAGCACCAGGACATTCTTCTTACCCTTTATGTACTTAGCCAGTTGTGCCGGAGTCGTAATGCTCATCGACTCATTACCTCCTTTGACCTGCCTCCTGGCGCCTCTGTTCTGGCCACGAGACGAGGGAGCCTGGTCACTGGCATCGCCATGGCCCCGTACTCCTTACCGAAAGCCCCCATGTCAAGCAGCCGGCCATCGGGATGCCTGGCCCTCTTCACTCTAAGACGGTCTATGTCCCAACCACGGTTCTCACGGAGCACTCTCAGCAGGCGCGACTTGTACCGCATCGGCAGTTCCCAGTCGGAACGCACGAAAAGGTGCCAGTCGTCGGGGAACTCGCCAAAGAACTTCTCATAGTACTCGACGTACGTGTCCAGGCGGATCTGACGGTTGTCCCTGATGTCTGCCGGCCTCATCATCGCTGGCAATGCCATCGTGATCGCCTCTTCCTTGGTCTCTACAGGCAATATCATGGCGAAGGGTGCTGGCTCCACCACCATCCTCCGTCCACCGAATTGCGAAAGGGTCCACCAGTCCTCCCACTGCCACTTGCTGCGCAGCATATGGCGCTTGTAGGAGAAAGCGGAATTCGGACCCACGACAGCCGCCATCCCGGCACGCACCCATGCCGCCACGATGGCGTACATCCTGTCGGGTAATGCACCCCAGACGATGAGCGTGGGCGCCAGCAGGTTGTAGTGGCAATCCGCGCTCTCGGCATAGTTGGCGTAGAAGGAGATGCCAGCGCCACTGCGAGGCCATTTAATCGCCTGGTCTGCGATGTGCACACATGCGGAGCAGGCGCCACAGTTCATCATGTTCCTCGCCTGACCCTCGGCGCCAAACTCCTCAAACACGTACTGCTGCTTCTTCTCGTTGAAGTACCTGCCAACCTCACCAGCCCCGCAGCCACCGACGAAGACGATGGCGTTGCGCCATACCATCTCGTACGCCAGCCAGCCCAGGTCGGCACGACTGCGGGCATCACCACACCCCAGGATGTGGAAGATTCCCGGGCAGTTGCCCCACATCGAGCCGAAGGCCCAGCCGGTGGTCTCAACACGCGGCACCGTGCCTCGCCCCGCCCTCATCTTGAGCTTGTCTTGAGGCGCCTTCAGCCCCAGGTTGGCCACGATGAGGTCGAGCAAGGGTATCTTCTCCGGACATACCTGCTCACAGGCCCCACAGAGGTAGCAGCCGTCCTCTACCTTGGATAGCGCCTTGAGACCCTCGTCCTTCACCTTGCGCACCGCCGGCCCCACCAGCAGTCCGTTGGGACAGGCGTTGAGGCACAGGTCGCAGTTGGCCTTGCACTTCTTAGACTGCCGTTTCGCATCATCCTCCGAGAGCAGCTTCCTGCCATCCCGCTTCACCTTGGGCAGCAGGCCCACCGCCACCTCGGCGGCCTTCTCCACGTCCCTCACCCAGGCCCCCGGCGCCCCCTCTGCGATGTCATTTACTATCCTGTCCACCGGGTCGTCGGTGCGGTCCGGAAGCCCCAGGTTACGCTCCTTGCTGGTCCAGATGACCTTCGTCCCCGCCAGCCTGGCATCGGGCAGGAAGTCCCAGTTGACGCAGGCCGTGCTGGCCACCAAGATGTCGCTGATGCCGTAGCGTACCATCTTCCTCCCAGGCACCATCGGGGAAAGGACCCGGCACCTGTCGTAGAAGCGGATGATGTCGTGCGCCACAGAGCCGATGCCGCAGACCTCCACCTTATCGGCCAGGCCCTTCTCCTGGAGGTGTCTTATCGCATACCACGAGGTGAGGAAGTTGTCGCCCATGAAGGTGAGGACGGGCTTCCCCGCCTCCACATTGCCCAGCCCACCAAGCACGCTCACCGGCGGCCAGTTGATCATCTCCGTCAGCTCGTGGTCCGAGGCGTTGCTGA
>JBFMDE010000019.1:0-28120 GCA_040754215.1 Chloroflexota bacterium | reverse complement strand
TCTACCATCACAGCCAGAATGACAGCGATTGCAAAAGCAGCGTAGATAGCTTTCACGAAGCACCTCCGTAAGAGATGCTCCTATACTACTCCTAGTAGTTATGTGAGTCAACAAGATAGGCATATTGTATATTTCCGAGAAACTCGGGAACGAATCGGGGTGGAGGGGGCCAGTTGCGCACAGCATTTGTTACAATCTTGTCGATTGTTTCCTCCCCCGATTCGACCCAATTTATGAAACCCTTCAGGAACTCCCTTCCATACTTCCATGTCTTTCCCTCACGAGGCCAAGTATAGTTGAAGTCCTGTTCAAGCATCAGAAGCTGGCAGTAATAGAGAGTGACCTCACAGCTGTCCAAAAACATGGGGAAGGAAAGACCAAACGCACGGTCGCAAACAGCGGGGTCTGCCCCGTTGTAAACATCGTCAAGAGCGGCGAAGAGGTGGCGGAACTTCCAGTTATCGCTGTGCCGCTTCAGGAATAGGTCGATAAGGAGTCTGATATGCGTCGGATTGAATTCATTGCGACCAGGAGACTTCAATCCTACAACGAAATCCTGGGGACCCAACTTACCTGTGCGCGTGACCACTACCTCGATGCCCTCTCTGGAGACATAAATCGTCTTTCTTTCCTCAACTGCCAGGCCTTTCAAAACAGGTACAATTGACCTCATCGAACCCACGTTAGCAAACCTCCTTACAACAGTTTCTTTAGGAGAACCCAGCCTGACTCCGTACTCAGGCTCTAATATGGTCACGTCAAGATTTCTGCTGGTTTTCTTGGTCCGGCGCGCCGGATTCTTCAGTCGCTTCATTCCTTCAAAGTAACACGAAGCCGCGGGTAGAGGGGCACACCCTCACCTTGCCCCTCCCGTTCCTTCGACAGGCTCAGGGCGGCACTCAGGACAGGCGAGGGAGAAACGCTGTGAGATCGCCACGCTTCGCTCGCGATGACAAAGTGTATTCAGGTCGGTGCTGCCTTGAAGGGCAACCCTCACCCTTCCAGCCAGTTTTCCACCGACAGCCCCGGGACCTTCTGGAAGTGCCGGAGGTTGCCCGTGACCACCGTGAGCCCACGGGCCAGCGCAATGGCAGCAATGCGGAGGTCGGTATCTCCTACCAGGGTCCCCCGCCGCTCCAGCTCGGCCCTCACCTTACCATACCGGCGCGCCGCACCGGCATCAAAGGGCAAGACGGGCAGATTGGGCAGCAGGGCCAGCTCCAGCCGCTCCAGCAACACCAACCCCGGCGACCCAAGCCTGAGGGCACCGTAGACCAGCTCGCCAAGGGTGATGCTGGAGGTGAACTGCTCTTCCGGCGGTACCGAAGCCAGCTTCGCAATCAGCGTCATGGACGGCGTGCGCCGGAGCAGATTGCTGAGGACGTCCGTGTCCAGCAGGTACATCAGGCCCCCAGCTTCACCGGACGGCCCCTATCCCGCTCACGAGCGGCGTAGATGTCTGACACCAGCACCTCTAGCTTGCCATCGGGCACGTCGCGCCAGGCCCCCACCAGGGCCAGAGCACCACGGGGGCGTTCCGAGCCAGCACGGCCCTGCTCCAGGCGCTCCAGGTCGCCCAGGCTCACCAGCGCAGCAAGAGGCTTTCCCCGCCGCTCAATGACAATGTGCTGGCCACCATAGGCCACCTCCGCCACCAGCGCTGAAAGCTGCGCCTTGGCCTGAGCTGCACTAACCTTCTTCGCCATAATCCATCCCCTCTTTGTCTAATTGGTCATCTTGACTATTTTAGCAGAGTCGTCCCATTCTTGCCAAGGGCTACTAACGGGAGAGGGACGCAGACCGGAAAAGGGGAAAGGGTCAGAATGACAGATGGCGAGGGGCTCGCAATGACAAGGGTATTATCATCCTTCGTGGTGCCGACAGTAATCGGGTTGTAGATTTTTCGGTCGCCTCCCCAGAAGAGGGGCGGCCGGGAAAGGTGTCGCTAGCTGCGGGCTGCCGTTGCTTCCACCCGCACCCGAGCCCTCAGCCTTTCGTGCTGGGTGAGCAGCCGCTTGCGCAGCCTGATGTTCTGCGGCGTTACCTCAACCAGCTCGTCGGCGTTGATGAAGTCCAGCGACTGTTCGAGGCTGAGCCTCACCGCCGGAGTTAGCTTTATGGCTACGTCAGACGTCGAGGAGCGGATGTTGGTCTGCTTCTTCTCCTTGCACACGTTTACCGCAAGGTCGTTGCTGCGGGGATGCTGGCCGACTATCATCCCTTCGTACACCGGCGTGCCGGGCTCGATGAAGGTCGTGCCTCTGCCCTGGGCATTGTTCAGCCCATAGGTGACGGCCACGCCGCCCTCCGCCGCCACCAGGACGCCGCTCCGGGTAGAGGGTATGGCCCCGGACCAGGGCTCGTAGCCCAGGAACAGCGTGTTCACCACGCCTTCGCCGTGAGTCAGGGTGAGAAACGAGCTGCAGAAGCCGATCAGTCCCCTTGTCGGTATGCGGAACTCCATGCGCACGTTGCCCTTGCCGTCGTTGCGCATGTAGGTCAGCGAAGCGTGCCGCTTGCTCAGGTTCTCGGTGAGAATCCCGATGTACTCCTCCCGGGTGTCGAGGGTCAGGGATTCCACCGGCTCCATGGTTTTGCCGTCAACCACCTTCGTGACAGCCTCCGGCTTCGAGACCTGGAACTCATAGCCTTCGCGGCGCATGTTCTCGATCAGAATGGAGAGGTGCAACTCCCCGCGCCCGATAACCAGGAATACATCGGCGCTGTCTGTATCCTGGACCCGAAGGGCTATGTTGGTCTCCAGCTCCCGGTACAGCCGCTCCCGCAACTGGCGTGAGGTGCAGAACCGGCCCTCGCGGCCGGCGAAGGGAGACGTGTTGACGCCGAACGTCATCTTGACGGTCGGCTCCCCGATGTCTATGCCGGGAAGGGCCACAGGGTCCTCCGGGCTGGTGACCGTATCTCCGATGCCGACCTTCTCGAGGCCGGTGATGGCTACTATCTCGCCGGCCTGGGCCTCTTCCACCTCGACCCTGTTCAAGCCCATGTAGGTCAGCACCTGGCCGACCGTGTACTGGGTGATATCGCCATCCCTGCCTACGGTGACTACGGCGTCGTGGGGGGCCAGCTTGCCACGGAAGATGCGACCTATGGCAATCTTGCCCTTGTAGCTATCATAGTCCAGGCTGGACACCAGCATCTGCAGCGGACCGTTCTCGATGGGCGGACCAGGCACCTCTTGCAGGATCGCCTCGAACAAAGGCATCACGTCCCCACCCTGTGCATCGGGGTCGGTCACGCAATACCCGTCCCTGGCGCTGGCGTACAGTATGGGAAAGGCAAGCTGGTCGGCGCTGGTGGCCAGTTCCAGGAACAGGTCCTGGGTCAGGCTGACTACTTCGGCTATGCGAGAGTTCTCGCGGTCTATCTTGTTGATAACCAGGATGGGCTTGAGGCCCTTCTCCAGCGCCCGGCGCAGGACGAAGCGTGTCTGAGGCATGGGGCCTTCAACCGAGTCCACCAAGAGCAAGCAGCCATCGGCCATATTGGTCACGCGCTCCACCTCGCCGCTGAAGTCCGCATGGCCGGGCGTGTCTATGATGTTTATCTTGACGCCCTTGTACATGACCGCGGTGTTCTTGGCCAGTATGGTGATGCCCTTTTCACGCTCCAGGTCGTTCCGGTCCATGATGAACTGCCCAACCTGCTGGTTTTCCCGGAACACCTTGCTCTGTTTCAGCATGGCATCCACCAGGGAGGTCTTGCCATGGTCCACATGGGCGATTATAGCTACGTTCCTTATGTCTTCTCGACGGTCCAAGCTGTCCCCTCAAGCTACCCGGATGTCTGAGTCACTCCGAGTGCCGAACTAACACTCTATCATAGTCCGGTCACATTATGTTAATTCGCATATCGCAAAGACAACGCGCAACCCTACCCCACCTTTTCCACCTTGAGCAGGTTGGTGCTGCCGGCGACGCCGATGGGGATGCCGGCGGTGATGACCACCAGGTCGCCCTTCCGCGCCGCGCCCAGTTCCTTCGCCATCTCCCCGCCACGGCGGAACAGCTCGTCCACCGTGGCCGGCTCGGCGACCTGGAAGGCATACACCCCCCAGGAGAGCGACAGCCTGCGTCGCACCGCCGCCATCGGCGTGATGGCCAGGACCGGCGCCCGGGGGCGGTACCTGGAGACGCGCCGCGCCGTGCTCCCCGACCGCGTGAAGGCGACGATGGCCCTAGCCCCTAGCTGATGGGCGGTGTGGCAGGCATCGTAGCTTATGGCGTCGTCGGTCTCGCGCTCGAGCACGGGGCCTTTCTCCTCCAGCATGCGGGCGTAGGGCAGCGCGGCATCGGCCTCACGCGCCACCTGCACCATCATGCGCAGGGCCTGCAGGGGATAGCGGCCCACCGAGGTCTCGGCGGAGAGCATCACCGCGTCCGTGCCATCGAAGATAGCGTTGGCCACGTCGGCTACCTCGGCCCGCGTGGGGCGAGGGGCAGCGACCATGGACTCCAGCATCTGGGTGGCGGTGATCACGGGCTTGCCCGCCGCGTTGCACTTGCGGATGATGTCTTTCTGCACCAGCGGCACCTTGGGCAAGGGCAACTCCACCCCCATGTCGCCCCGCGCTACCATGATGCCGTCGCTGGCACCGAGAATGGCATCGAAGTCGGCCACGGCATGCCTGGTCTCTATCTTGGAGACCAGGGGGATGTCGGCCCCCTCCCTGGCCAAGACGGCCCTGACCTGGGCCACGTCGCCGGCCCTGCCGACATAGGAGAGGCCGATGAAGTCGGGCTGCTGCCGGATGGCGAAGAGCAGGGCGTTCATGTTTTCCTCGGCGAGATATGGGGCCGCGCGGCGTATCCCGGGCACGGTGAGGCCGCGGCGCGGCCTGAGCAACCCCCCAACTGTAACGATGCACCTTACGTCGGTATCGGCGACATACCGCGCCTTGAGCTGGATGGCACCATCGTCAACGAGCACCAGGTCGCCGGCCCTGATGTCCTTTGTCAGGTAGGGCAGGTTGACCGAGACCTCCTTCTCGTTCCCCTCCACACGCCGCGTGGTGAGCACAAAGCCGGCGCCCTTCCTCAGCGCGACCTCGCCGCCTTTGACCTCTCCGGTACGGTACTTGGGGCCGGGAAGGTCCATGAGGATGGCGAGGGGGAAGCCCGTCCTCTCGGATATGCTGCGAATGGCGCCGACGCAGGCGGCGTGCTCGCGCTCCGTGCCGTGGGAGAGGTTGAGGCGGGCGACGTTCATGCCCGACCTGACCATGCGCTCCAGCATCAACGGCGAGCCGCTGGACGGGCCGATGGTGCAGACTATCTTGGTGCGCCGCCTGAGGTCGAAGGGGAGTTTGGCTTTCATGGCAACCCTCGGGCTACCTTCTTCAGCGTTGCCCGGTACATGGCCTCGTATTTCTTCGCCGCCGCATCCCAGGAGAAGTCCATCCTCATGACCCGCTCCATGAGCCGGCGCCAGGCGGCCTTCTTCTGGTAGCCCTCCACCGCCCGCTTCACCGCCTCGATGAGCTTCGGCACCTCGTACTCCCGGAACACGAAGCCGGCGCCTGTGGACAGGTCGGGGTTGCAGTCCTGGACGGTGTCCGCAAGCCCGCCGGTATGCCGCACCACGGGTATCGTGCCGTAGCGCATCGCGATCAACTGCCCCAGGCCGCAGGGCTCATAGCGAGAGGGCATGAGGAAGAGGTCACAGCCGGCATAGAGCAACTGCGCCAGCGGGAGGTCGAAGCCATGGAAGAGGTGGACCCTGGCAGGATATTTGGCCGACAGCCTGTCCAGGGCGGCACGGTACTTCTCTTCACCGGCACCGAGCAGTACGAACTGTACGTCGGTCTGGAGGAGCAGCGGCTCCAGCGCCTCGGCGACCAGGTCAAGCCCCTTCTGCTGCGCCAGGCGGCCCACCATGCCCGCCAGCGGGGCACGGGGCTTCAGGGGGAAGCCGGCCCTCTCCTGGAGAGCAGCCTTGTCCCGCGCCTTCCTCTCCAGGTTGTCCGCATCGTAGTTGACGGGTATCGCGGGGTCTGTAGCCGGGTTGAACTCCTCGTAGTCTATGCCGTTCACGATGCCGTAGAGGTCGCCCTGCCGTCGTTGCAGGGCCCCCTCCAGGTCGAAGCCGTACTCCGGCGTGAGTATCTCCCGTGCATAGGTCTCGCTCACCGTGGACACGGCATCGGCATGGAGTATCGCCAGGCCCATGAGGCTGTAGACCTTGCTCCTGAGCGGGTCGCCGGGCGAGGGCAGGTACTCGTGTAGTCCGGCGCGCCCGGCGAACCAGTCGTCGAACCATCCCTGGTAGCCGAGGTTGTGTATGGTGAACACGGAAGCACAGGGGGGAGACGAGGGCCTCTGGCTGCGCTTTTTCCTGCACAGCGGCGGCGCCATCGCGGTGTGCCAGTCGTGGCAATGCAGGATGTCTACAGGCCATCCCAGCTTTCCGGGAAGCTCGGCCACGGCAATGCCGAAGAGCAGGAAGCGCTCCAGGTCGTCCTTCTCTCCATAGACAGCAGGGCGGCCGAAGTAGCCGGCGTTGAAGAGCAGGTACACGGGCGTGCCGTCCCTCAGCGACACCTGTGAGACCTCGACACGCTCGCCCCTTCCCAGGATGAGCACGTCGTACTGGCCGACGTAGGAGACCGGCCCATGTGCGGAGAGGTCTACCGAGCCGTAGCGCGGCATGACTATGCGGACGTCATGTCCCAGGCGGCGCAGCGCGCCGGGAAGGGCGCCGGCGACATCGGCCAGGCCTCCGACCTTGGCCAGAGGACTGACCTCGCTGGCTGCGAACAGCACCTTCAAAGGCGGGACCATCCAGAGCTCTCCTTTCGTGCGTCGGCGCATCCGTCTCGCCAACACAACGGCTGTTTCGAAGTAGGATACAGGACAGCCCTGCCCCGGTCAACCTCGAGGGAATGGTGGTAGATTCTTCACTCAGTTCAGAATGACAGCACCTTTCCTATGTCATTGTCATGAAGATACACTCCGTCATCGCGAGTCCTTCCTTGGAAGGACGTGGCGATCTCATCGTCCGCGACATCGAACGGTGAGATTGCTTCCTCGCCCCGACCAGTCGGGGCTCCTCGCAAAGACAGGAGGGTACTTTCGTGCATGAGCGCCACGTCACAATCTTCCCTTTATCCAGTGCCAGACGCTGGGCTCATGGATTTCAAACGGCGTGAAGGTGTTTATGATCTCGACGAGGCTCATCTCGCGGTAGTGAAAGGTGTACTCCCGGAACAACTGGGGCAACCCGACGACCAGCAGCATGAGCACAAGCTGGTGGGCCTTTGTGATGCGGAAGCCAGGGGAGAACTTCCGCACCAGCAGATAGAGGAAGAAGAAGTACTCGAAGATGTTCGGGAACAGGAGCAACAACGGCCGCCAGCCCGTGGCCAGGAAGAGCACCACGCCGGCAAACCGGTGCCAGAAGAGGACGATGCTGGTACGCCTGGCCAGCCTGTCCTGCCACTTGAGGGATACCACGAAGGCGAAGGAGAGGTAGTAGGTGTCCAGGAGCTTGTCTACATGGTGGTAGTCAAAGGCCGGGCTCAGGCCAAGGTTCCCGCCCCACATCGCGGCCATCGTCACGTCGAAGGTATCGAGGACCATGCAGGCGATGAGGCCGGCCAGGGGACAGCGCAAGATGGAGACCGGCACCACGAGCCTGAGGACGATGGCAACGATAGACCCGACGCCCAAACCGTCAGCACCTCCCTGCCTTCAGGCCCGGCAGCAGGCTCGCTATCTCGCCTCGCCGCGACTTGCCTTCACTACGCTGCGGAGGGCCTGCCGGTCCAAGTCTCATGCCCCGAGCTTTGGCTCATACCAGCAGGTGGGGTCCTCCCCCATGACGTCCCCGGTCAGGGCGTAAGCGGTGCCCCGGCAGCCGGAGCAGACGAACTTGTACTCGCAGCGGCCGCACTTGCCCTTGATGTCCCGCCTGTTCCTCAGGGCAGCGAGCACGCCGGAGGTATGCCAGACGTCCTTCAGCCGCTCCCGGCGCAGGTCTCCTATCTCTACCGTCACTCCAACACAGGGGAATACCTTGCCGTTGGGCTTCACCGCACAGCCGACGAGTCCGGCCCCACAACCTATGCCCACGGCCCGGCTATGGGGATGGGCGCAGGCCTCGAGCAGCGCCCTGTTCTCGACGTACATGTAGGGTTCCTCGGAGCCGACCACCATTCTCTGTCTCAGCCGCTGCTGGGTCTCGGCCAGGTACCTGTAGAGGTTCATCCTCTGCTCCGCGGTGAGCGCCAGGCGGGAGAGCCGCTCCCCCCGCCCCGAGGGCATGAAGGTCAGGGTCTCAAAGGCGTTGACCCTCAGCTCCAGCGCCATTTCAACCATCCGGGGCACCTCGGCGAGGTTCTTCTGCGATACCACGCAGCCGATGCCCACGGAGGGGAAGCCCAACTCCACGCACTTCCGCACGCCGCGCAGGGCCCGCTCGAAGGAGCCCTTGCCGCGGAAGTAGTCGTGCGTCTCCGCAGTGGCGCCGTCAAGGCTGACCTGTATCTGCTCGAAGCCCAGCCCCTTGAGCGCCTCCGCCTTCTCTTCCAGGAACCAGCCGTTCGTCTGCAGCCAGATGGTGAGCCGCTTCGAGGCGTACCGCGCCAACTGCTCCAGGTCTGACCTCAACAGAGGCTCGCCACCGGAAAAGAGCAGCGACCTGACGCCGGCCTCCACCAGGTTGTCTATCAGGGCATAGCCCTCTTCTGTGCTCAACTCGTCGGTCAGCGGCGCGCTGGCGTCCGGCAGGAAGCAGTGCTTGCAGCGCAGGTTACAGGCATTGGTGACCTCCCAGGTCGCGTCCGTGGGTCCCATGGCAAACCGCGGTATGTTCCTCTCGAACTTGGCCTGGGTGAAGTCCCGTATGTCCTCGGGGTCAAGGTGTTCGTCAGCCACATCTCCCTCCACTTCTCGGTTGCATGCCTCAGTATACCAACACGAACGGACGTGACACAAAAAGGGGAAGGGTGAGTACTTACTAATGTCATTCTGAGGGAGCCGGAGGCGACCGAAGAACCCGCCCCCGCTAGCGAAACGCCCTATTCCAGGGTGATGTTATCTATCAGCCGCGTGCTGCCGACCTTGACCGCCAGTGACACCAGGGCCTTGCCCCGGATGTCGTCCAGCTCTCTCAACGTCTCAGGGTCGGCGACGCTGACGTAGGAGATGGAGGCAAGAGGCTCTCTCTGAATGAGCGCCGACATCTCCCTGCGGATGCGTTCCGCATTGCGCTCCCCCCGCTGCCACAGCTCCTGGGCCAGCATCAGGGAGCGGTAGAGCACAGTCGCTGCCTTTCTCTCCTCCTGGTTGAGATATACGTTGCGGCTGCTCATCGCCAGGCCATCCGGCTCCCTCAGGGTGGGACAGACGACAACGCCCAGGCCCATGTCGAGGTCAGCCACCATCCTCTTGATGACCGCCACCTGCTGCGCGTCCTTCGCTCCGAAGTAGGCCCTGGCGGGCTGGACGAGGTTGAAGAGCTTGGCAACCACAGTGGCAACCCCGCGGAAGTGGCCCGGGCGCCGGGCACCCTCCAGGCCCTCGGTCACCTTCTCCACATCCACCCAGGTAGAAAATGCAGCCGGGTACATCTCCTCCGCAGAGGGGACAAAGACCAGGTCCGTGCCCACTCCGCGCAGCATCTCGAGGTCGCGGGGCAGGTCCCTGGGATACCTGGCCAGGTCTTCTCGCGGCCCGAACTGCGTCGGGTTCACAAAGATGCTGACCACGACCGAGGAGTCCTCCTCCCTGGCACGGCGCACCAGGGAGAGATGGCCCTCATGCAAATAGCCCATGGTGGGGATGAACCCCACGGGTTCCTTCAGGCGCCGGCGCTCCTTCTTCAGCTCCGCGATGGTCTCCACGACCTTCATCGCCGGTCTTCCTCCCGGAGGTGTTATTAAGACCTCACCCCTCTTGTTCCGCTCTCCCTAGAGGTCGGCCAGCAGGCCCTCGTCCATGGTATAGCTCTGCTTCTCCGTGGGGAACACCCCCGACTTGACCTCCGAGATGTAACTCGAGGTCGCCGTCTTGATGGTATCACCCAGAGAGGCATATCGCTTGGCGTGCCGGGGCACGAAGTCGGTGAACAGGCCCAGGATATCGCTCACGACCTGCACCTGTCCATCGCAGTGGACCCCGGCACCGATGCCGATGGTGGGAATGCTCACCCTTTCGCTGACCACCTTCGATAACGGGGCCGGTACGGATTCCAGTACCATGGCAAAGGCCCCCGCCTCTTCCAGGGCACGCGCATCCTGCAGCAGTTGCCTTGCGGTCTCTTTGGTCTTGCCCTGGACCTTGAAGCCACCAAGCTGGTGAATGGACTGTGGGGTCAGCCCTATGTGGCCCATCACCGGCATGCCGCACTGGACGATCCGCCTTACGGTCTCAGCTACGGTCTCGCCACCCTCCAGCTTCACCGCCTGAGCACCGCCCTCCTGGATAAAGCGCGCGGCGTTTCTCAGCGCGTCGGAGACATCCGTGTGATAGGTCATGAAGGGCATGTCGCCCACTACCAGGGCATTCTTCGCACCCCGCGAGACGGCCCGGGTATGGTGTATCATCTCGGCCATCGTGACCGGTATGGTGGACTCGTACCCCAACACCACCATCCCCAGGCTGTCGCCGACCAGGATCAATGGTATGCCGGCCTCGTCAATCAGCTTGGCCGTAGTGTAGTCATAGGCGGTGAGCATGACGACCTTCTCACCTTTAGCCTTCATCTCCCTTATCTGGCCCACGGTAACGCGCATCCCTGACCTCCTCTCCAGCAATGGGCTAACGTCCGATGTCTTGTAGTTGACTCAGTGGTGTTAAGAGGGCCTGTCCGGACGGTGCCGGCCTTGTCCCTTGAACAGTCTCTCTCCCTTGACGGGAGAGGTGCAGGTGAGGGTGAACAACCGATAATGCAGTCCATTAACAGGACTAGCGAGGGGGGTGTGTAAGGGAGGCTACCAGGTCCTCGCTGCACTCCCTGACAGTCTTCTGACGGACAATCCTGTTCTCGGAGTCCACGTATATCAGCCGCGGCGCGTGTGTCCGGGCAGCTTCATCCTGAACATGGGTGTAAGAGAGGATGATGACGGTATCACCCTTGGCCACCAGCCTGGCCGCAGCACCGTTGATGCAAATCTGGCCCGAGCCTGGCTCTCCGCAGATGGCATAGGTCTCGAAGCGTGAGGCGTTGTTTATGTCCAGCACCTGGACCTGCTCATAGGGCAGGATGTCGGCGGCCTCCATCAGGGTACGGTCAATGGTTATGCTCCCCTCGTAGTCCACGTTCACATCCGTTACCCGAGCGCGGTGGACCTTGCTCTTCAACATTATTCTCATCGCTTTCCTCCCTTACGCTTACGCTTGGGTGAGTAGTCTCCTGTGAAGGACTCTCTTCAGGTGCTAACCGAGCAACCGCTGCATCTCATCAGCGCGTTCTCTGTCTATCCTTCCTTTGGCTACGGCAACCGGGACCGTCTGTCGCCCCAGCTCGCGGTAGGTCGAGAGCAAAGCTGGTGCCCTTTGCTCCAATGCTACAAGGTGCTTCCGGATAGTGCCCGTATCTCCCCGTGCGATAGGACCGGTGAGGCAGTTGGGCAGACCTACCGTGGCGAGGTTATTCAACGTACCCCGGAGAAGCGGCAACAGCGCCCGCGTCGCCTCCGGCTGGGACACGCCGAATGTTGCCCACAGGTCGGTGGCCAGCTTGACCAGGGTTACCACGTAGTTGCAGGCCATGACCGCTGCCGTGTGGTACAGCACCTTGTCTCCAGCCTTGAGCACGACCCAGTGTCCGCCCAGGTCGGAGGCCATCTGCTTCAACTGGCCTAGCAGAGGCCCTTCCGCTTCCAGGGCAAAGGTGGAGCCAGCGATGTTGGCAATGGCCTGCTCTATACCGGCAAAGGTCTGCAACGGGTGGAACACGCCGACATTGGCTCCAGCCTTCCGCGCTAACTCGAGCACGTCCAGAGAATCGGCCCCGCTGCAGTGCATGACGTCCTGTCCCATACGCCACCTGACCGATGTGGCCACCGAAGGAATGGCGCCATCGGGCGTAGTGATGAACACCGAATCGGCCACATCAGCAACGGCCTGGGCATCCGGCAAGACCCGGACGCCGCCTACGAGGCCGGCCAGCCTCTGCGCCGAGCCTGTACTGCGGCTGGCGACAGCGGCAACGGGGTAGCCCTTCTCGGAGAGCTTAATGGCCAGCGCCGTCCCCACCGTACCCGCGCCTATGAATCCGACCTTCTTCATCACTTTGCCTTCATACCGCGTTGTGCAAGGCCCTCCCCACCGCTGACGCTCGCCGGAAAAACAAGAAGCCTTCCCGGCTTCACACCGAGAAGGCCCAAGGTCAACAACTATTACTGCCGTCTCGGTCAGCCGATCCAAGCGGCCAGAAACGATTGCTACCAGATGACTAGAAAGCGTTCACCGCCTTGCGGTCGATGACAACCATATAGTAGTGCAATCTCGCCAATCTGTCAAGTCAAGAGGGACTGAAGCAGCACTCGTGCGGCTTCCTTGTCCATCGGCTCATTGTTGTTCCCGCACTTGGGTGAATAGACGCAACTGGGGCAGCCCTCCTGGCAGGGACATTCCGTCACCACCCTCAGCGCCGCTTGCCACAGCCCACGTATACTCTCGTAGCCGACCTCGGCGATGCCAACTCCGCCAGGATAGGCATCATGGATGAATACTCCGGCCTCTCCGGTATCAGGGTGCATGGCAGTGGACACGCCGCCGATGTCATTCCGGTCGCAGAGCGCGAATAGCGGCAACATGGCGATGGCGGCATGCTCCGTGGCATGGAGCCCACCGGCGAGGTCCAGCCCACCACGCGATAACCGTTCCTCCAGCCCATCAGGTAGCGAGAACCAGACGGCCTGAGTTCGGAAACGCTGCTCCGGGAGCTCAAGCAGCTCCTCTCCCAGCACCTCGTCGGTGAACTGCTTCTTGCGCTTGAAACCGACTACCTGAGTCCTGACATCCACCTCACCGAAGTAGACCCAGGCACGGCCACATCTCTTGCTGCGCAGCACGCTCAGCACCCGCAGGTCAGTCAGGTCCTTTGCCTGGGTATAGTAGTCAACGCCTGCGGGCCTGACGAAGGCAGTGCGATTCTCCAGGTTCAGCTCAATCACCAGGTAGGGTTCACCCTGATGGAGGTAGACGGCCCCAGGGTGTATCTGGAAGAGGGCCACGCTGCCCTCCACCGTCTCCAGCAGTATATCCCCCCGAGAGACATCCAGGATAGCGTACTCCATCTGGCTGGAAGACCGGATACTGACGTCCTGTGCCGGATAAGAGACGCGGGGGGCAACATACAACCCCTGCCTGACCTTCACTTCTTGAGAGGCAGTTTGCTGGTCCTTCACGCCGACCTCCCGTGAGACCAGAGACCCCGTTTCCTGCAAGTGCGCGGACAAAGGCACGAAGGCGGGACCGAAAAGCGGCTCATCGCCGGCGGCCAATGGCAGCTCCCAGGCGGCACAGAGCAGGTGCGGCAGCAGTATGTGAGGGTTATCGGGGTTGATCAAGGCATGCTCAAACGGCCTGGCGAAAAAAGACTCGGGATGGCGCATGAGGTACTGGTCGAGGGGGTTGTCCAGCCCCACCAGCACGCTCAGAGAATCGCCCCGGCGCCGACCGCTTCTGCCAGCCTGCTGCCAGGTGCTGGCTATGCTTCCCGGATATCCAGTCAGTACCGTGGCATCAAGGTCTCCGATGTCTATGCCCAGCTCCAGCGCCGTGGTGGCCACGGCACCCAATAACTCCCCCTCAAAGAGCCGGCGCTCGATGTCGCGCCTGTCCTCCGGCGTATAGCCTGCCCGGTAGGGCATGACCCTATCTGCAAGGGCAGAGAGAGCTAGCTCCCGCCGGACGTAGAGATATATCAGTTCGGTGACCCTGCGGGTGCGAGCGAACACCAGCGTACGTACCCCCTCGCGCACCAGTTGTACAAGAAGGCCGGTCGCCTCGCTGTTGGAGCTGCGCCGCGAGCCATTGGCCTTGCCAAGGAGTGGAGGATTCCAGAATACGAAGTACTTGCTCCCATAGGGCGAGCCATCCAGGTCTACTATTTCGAAGGGCAGGCCGACAAGCTTCTCGATGTGCTCCCGGGGATTGCCGATACTGGCTGAAGAGGCGATGAATTGAGGGCTGGAGCCATAGTATGTGCAGAGACGCCGCAGGCGGCGGAGGACATTGGCCACATGTGAGCCAAAGATACCCCTGTACACATGAGCTTCATCCACAACCACGTACCTGAGGTTGCGTAGCACCCTTGCCCAGGAAACGTGATTAGGAAGGATGCCCAGGTGCAGCATGTCAGGGTTGGTCATTATCACCCTGGCCCGCCTCTTGACCTCCCGCCTCGCCTCCTGGGGAGTGTCGCCATCGAATAGACCGCATTCCTCACCAGAGATGATGTCCTCTCCCAGGAACTTCACCAGCGTCCGCATCTGGTCCTGGGCCAGGGCCTTGGTCGGGAACAGGTAGAGGACCCTGGCCCTCCTGTCGGTCAACAGGCGTTCGGCAATCGGCAGGTTGTAGCAGAGCGTTTTGCCGCTTGCGCTCGGCGTAGCCACCATCACATTCGCGCCAGACCGGGCCAGGTCCAGCGCCATCGCCTGGTGGCTGTAGAGCTGGTGCAGGCCAAGACTGCGCAGGCGCTCTTGTAGAAGGGGATGTATTGGGCTGGCAGGCTTACCGTACCTCGGTTCTCGCGGCCGGACATGCTCCACATGGGCCACCTGTCCCGAGTATGAGGGCTGTGAGGTTAGCTTCTTGATGAGGGCCAGAGCATTCACGAGCGGTATTCAGACAGGAAATACTGAGTGCAGACACAGGCCATTCTTACTGCCAGCACCGGCCTGTCCTTTTAGAAGACCGAGAGGACTTCCACCTCACAATCCACCACCTCCGCTCCATGGCTGTTGCATGAGATGAAGTCAACGATACGGTACAACAACTCCCTGGTGGGGGTGGCCTCGAGGCCGGCACAACAGATGCCCAGGGTGGCCAGTTGCCAGAGTTCCTGGCTCTCGACCTCCGCTATAGAAACGTTGTAACTATTTCTCACACGGGTGGTGAGAGACTTGACCACCTGGCGCTTGTCTTTAAGAGACTGGCTGCCCGGGAGATGGAGCTTGACCTTGCATATGCCGACATGCATCCCGTACTCGAGACTCCCTTTGGCCGTCAGACCAGAAAACCCATTTCCATCCGCAGGCGGGCTGCTGAGGGAAATGGGTCTTCTCGGCCAGAGTATTGTATTACCGGTTAGCTCTTACCTTGCTATAGCAGGTAAGGCAATAGACAGGTCGCTCTTGTCTGGGTTCAAAGGGCACCTGGGTTTCAGCACCACAAGATGCACAGACTGCAGGATACATCGTCCGCTCCGTCTGTCCTGTGGCAGAACCACGGCTCTGCCTGCGTGCCGTCCGACAAGGTGGACAGCGGCTAGGCTCATTGCGCAACCCACGGGACTGGTAGAACTCCTGCTCGCCAGCTGTGAAGGTGAACTGCTGACCGCAGTCGCGACAGGTTAGGGTCTTGTCCCCGAATGGCATTCTGCACCTCCTTACAAATGATCGGCGGCATCCAGTTCCGGGTGCAGTTTCTCAGGACCAAGACCACTCGCGACGAAGGTGAAGATGGCTTCAGTCATTGTCTGGGTGGCGTGTTCCTGGGGGTTTTGAGGTAGACGGGGGCCCGCCTGGGGGGCAATACCCCGCTTCTCACCTCGGGGTTCGTACGGAGAAACAGCACTGAACCTTGGCCTCAACAACGGCCCACAATATACCCGCATATTCGACCCGTGTCAAGAGGCCTATCTGAATAAACTCGATAGGTATCTCGGCGCAACCCCGACTCATACTAAGCGAGCACCCAATGACATTTTGGCACAACCAAAATGCCTGTGCTATAATCACCCATGCTAAAAGGGGGTACGAAGATACTTGGAGAAGGAAAGAAAACGGGCCCTGGTTGAGGAGTTCAGGGGCCATGCCACAGACTCCGGGTCGGCAGAAGTCCAGGTGGCACTGCTGACAGAGCGGATCAGAACACTGACTGAGCACATAAAAGCTCACCGTAAAGACCACCACTCACAGCGGGGACTCATGATGTTGATAGGGCAGAGGAGGAGGCTACTGAGCTACTTGAACCGGAATGACGTCCAACGCTACCGCACTCTAATAGGCCGCCTCGGTCTCCGCAAGTGATTCCAGCCCTCACCACGAGAACGGTTTTCTTCTGAATTGGAAGGATGGGTTTACTTATGGTTCGATCTTTTACCTGTGAAATCGGCGACAAGACGTTAACGGTCGAGACAGGCAAACTGGCTGAGCAGGCCGATGGCGCGGTGACCGTACGCTATGGAGACACTGTGGTCCTGGTCACAGCCTGTGCTGCAAAGGAGGCCAGAGAAGGGATTGACTTCCTCCCGCTCACAGTAGACTATGAAGAGCGGCTCTACGCTGCCGGGAAGATACCGGGCGGCTTTATCCGCCGCGAAGGCAGACCTACCGACGAGGCCATACTGGTAGGTCGCATGGCTGACCGGCCTCTACGCCCGCTGTTCCCCAAGGGCTGGCACAACGAGGTGCAAGTGGTCGTGACCGTACTCTCGGCAGACCAGGAGAATGACCCCGACACCCTGGCGGTCATCGGAGCCTCAGCGGCGCTGTTGATATCCGACATCCCCTACGGCGAGCCGGTAGGCGCAGTCCACATAGGACTCGTTGATGGGAAGCTCACACTGAGCCCGACGCTGACCCAGGCGTATTCTGGCGACCTTGACCTGGTGGTAGCAGGCACCGGCCAGGCAGTGACCATGATAGAGGTCGGTGCACGAGAGGTCCCCGAGCGGCTGTTGATGGAGGCCATACGCATGGGCCAGGAGGCTAACCAGTCCATCGTTGCCCTCCAAAACCAGATGCGTGCTGAGTGCGGCAGGCCCAAGTCTGAGCTGGCCCACGGCAAGAACGGTAGTATTCAAGACGCCATCCTCTCACACATCGACCAGAGCGAACTGGAACACGCGCTATGCCAACGGGACAAAAAGACCCGCGAGACCCGGCTGGAGGAGTTCAAACAGGGCGTGATGGAGAAGCTCAGAGACCAGTTCGGTGAAACAGTCATCTCTTACACCCTCGACTACGTCATCAAGCGCCGGTTCAGGGCCTTGACCATGAAGAGCGGCCGCCTTGACGGAAGAATGCTCACGGAGGTCCGTCCCATCAGTGCCGAGGTCGGGCTGCTGCCACGGACACACGGCTCTGGGCTCTTCCGCCGAGGGCAGACCCAGGTGATGACCATCACCACCCTGGGTTCCATGGCTAAGGAACAAAAACTGGACGGGCTGGGGATAGAAGAGAGCAAGCGCTTCATGCATCACTACAACTTCCCACCGTTTTCAACCGGAGAAGTGAAGCGTCTGGGTGGACGTTCCCGTCGCGAGATCGGCCACGGAGCCCTTGTAGAACGGGCGCTGTTGCCGGTCATTCCCGACGAGGACACCTTCCCCTATACCATCCGGCTCGTCTCGGAAGTACTCAGCTCCAGCGGCAGCACCTCAATGGCTAGCGCCTGCGCATCAAGCCTGTCCCTCATGGATGCTGGCGTACCGATAAAGGCGCCGGTCGCAGGAATAGCCATGGGGTTGATCACGGAGGAAGACGACAGGTACGCCATCCTGACGGACATCGAAGGACTGGAAGATGCCTACGGTGATATGGACTGCAAGGTGGCTGGAACTGCCAACGGCATTACCGCCCTGCAGATGGACACAAAACTGAAGGGGGTCAACCTCAAGATACTAGAGGAGGCACTCGCGCAGGCACGGGATGCCCGCCTTCACATCCTGGATGTCATGCAGAAGACCATTAGTGCCAGCCGGGAGAAGCTGAGTCCTTATGCTCCAAGGATGTTTAAGATCTCCATTGACCCAAACAAGATCGGTGCTGTGATCGGTCCGGGTGGCAAGACCATAAGGTCTATTATCGAGGAGACCAAGACGACGATAGACGTGGAGAACGACGGCACGGTGCTGGTCGGCTCTCCGGACGAGGAAGCAGCCAACAGGGCCATCAGGATAATTGAAGGCCTGACCAGGGAGATAGAGGTCGGTGCGGTGTACACTGGTAAAGTGAGCCGGCTGCTCAACTTTGGTGCAATGGTTGAAATCCTCCCCGGCAAAGAAGGACTGGTCCACATAGGTGAACTGGCCGACTATCGCGTCCCCAGCGTAGAGGACGCGGTCAAGGTTGGGGATGAGATAATGGTCAAGGTTATCGAAATAGACCGGTTGGGCAGGATCAATTTGTCACGGCGAGCCGTGTTCGCGGACCTGTCAAAGGTGTCCGGGGCCGCAGTAAGAGACTCGCTCACGAGCGGTCCCAAGAGGTCCACCCCACCGCAGCGCTCTGGTCACCGGACCCCTCACAGCGGTCGGGGGCGCCATGGCTCATAGGGAAGCAGCCTCACGGCGAACCAACACCTGCCGTGCTGTTTATCCGCCCCCGCGTAGCCGCACTGCCAGGGACGATAAGTACTTACTCTCGGATGGTGGACGCTGATGAAGACAGGGAAGGTCAGGGTGATTGTGCACGGTGCGCTGGGCAGGATGGGACGTGAAGTCACGGCAGGCCTGTCCCGGGAGCCTGATATACAAATAGTGGGCGGTGTGGACAAGCTATCAGCCGGGGACTCTCTGAATCTGCCAGATGGCTCAAGCGCAACCCTCAGCACAGACCTCGCTGCCCTCCTTAGCTCCCATCACACAGACGTGGTCGTGGACTTCAGTGTAGCTGAAGCGGCGATGTCAGCCGCGCGCACAGTCACCAAGAGCGGCGTGAATATGGTGATCGGTACCACCGGCCTTAGCCCAGAAAACCTCGCCGAGATCGACCACCTGTGCCAGATTAATGCCGTCGGCGCAGTAGTAGCACCCAACTTCGCCCTCGGCGCCGTACTCCTGATGCACCTGGCTGAGGTCGCCTCACGGTTCTTCGACTATGCTGAGATCCTCGAACTGCACCATGAGAAGAAGCTCGATGCTCCATCGGGGACAGCCATATCCACCGCTAGAGCCATGGCCGAGGCTCGCGGCAGGCCCTTCCTGCACCCACAGGTGCAGAAGGAGATACTGGGCGGCACCCGCGGCGGCGAGATGCAAGGCATAGCCATCCACAGCGTCCGACTCCCCGGACTACTGGCACACCAAGAGGTGATCCTGGGCGGGCCAGGGCAAACTCTCACCCTACGACACGACACACTCAGCCGGGAGTGTTACATGCCCGGGGTCATCCTGGCAGTCCGTGAGGTGGTGAAACGCAAGGGGCTGACCTACGGCCTAGACAAACTGCTCGGCCTGAGATAGGAAGCATGAAGAGATACAACTTGGCCATCGTAGGTGCCACAGGGCTTGTCGGCCAGGAGCTCATCAAAATGATAGAGAGCCGACGGTTCCCCACTGCCTCGGTTCGTCTGTTCGCTTCAGACCGCTCCCCGGGCCGCAAGGTCTTTGTGAACCACCGGGAGATGCAGGTCGAGCCAACCTCTCCAGACTCCTTCCGTCAGACTGACCTTGCCCTTTTTGCTGCCGGAGCAGAGGTGGCCAAGTACTATGTTCCTCTGGCAGTGGAATCAGGGGCCGTGGTCATTGATGCCAGCGCCGCCTTCAGAACAGAGCCCAACGTACCATTGGTCGTGCCAGAGGTCAACCCCGAGGATGTGGAGAAACACAAGGGGATCATCGCCAACCCTAACTGCTCCACCGTGCAGCTAGCAGTGGTCCTCCACCCATTGAATAAGGTGAACCGAGTGAAGAGGGTTATCCTCTCCACCTACCAGTCGGTTTCCGGTGGTGGCTTAGCGGCGGTCGAGGAGTTGACCAAACAGGCCAAGCTGGTGCTTGATGGTCAGACTGCGATACCACATGTGTTCCCTCACCAGATAGCCTTCAACCTCTTGCCAGAAGTTGACGTCTTCATGGACAACGGGTATACAAGAGAGGAGTGGAAACTGGCCGAGGAAACCAGAAGGGTAATGCATGCCGACGACCTGATAGTCTCAGCCACATGTGTCCGCGTACCCGTGTACACGGGGCACTGTCAGGCTGTACACATCGAGTTCAGTGCACCCATGACGCCTGAAGAGGCACGCCGAGTGCTGGTCAAGGCCTCCGGGGTGAAAATACTGGATGACCCCACCGTTAGCCTGTATCCCCAGCCGTGGTCAGTCGCAGGTTCAGACGATGTCTTCGTGGGACGCATCCGCCAGGATACCAACAACCCAGCCGCGCTAGCGATGTGGATAGTAGCAGACAACTTGCGTAAGGGCACCGCCCTCAACGCTATCCAGATCGCCGAAGAGGGCATAAGAAGAGGGAGTTTGTGAGTAATCGGGGGAGGGAAAGAGATGGGTAATTTCGGTCGCTTGCTCACTGCCATGGTAACCCCTTTCGATGGGAGCGGCGAGGTTGACTACGACCAGGCGAAGAAGCTGGCCCTGGCCCTGCTGGCGTCTGGCAGCGACGGTGTGGTAGTCTCTGGGACCACCGGGGAATCCCCTACATTGACCACAGAGGAGAAACTACGCCTCTTTGCCGAAGTGAAGTCGGTGGTGGGCAAACGAGGCACCGTTATCGCGGGAACAGGAAGCTACAGCACCAGGGAAAGCATCGCCCTCTGTCGCGAAGCCGAGAAAACCGGCGTGGATGGCTGCCTGCTCGTCGTTCCCTACTACAATAAGCCAACCCAGGAAGGGCTCCTCGCCCATTTTAGCGCCATAGCTAATGCGACCAAGTTGCCCTGTATTCTGTACAACGTGCCTGCTCGCACCGTCACCAACCTGGCCCCAGAAACCGTGATCAAGCTGACCAAGGTGGAGAATATCATCGGCCTCAAAGAGGCCAGCGGCAACCTGGAACAGGCAGCGAAGGTAATACAGGCCGCTCCACCGTCATTCCTGGTATACAGCGGAAACGACGGCGACACGCTCCCACTGCTGGGAATAGGAGCCTATGGGATAATCAGTGTAGCTTCACACCTGGTCGGAAAGCAGATAAAGGGCATGATGGAGAAGTTCCTTAGCGGTGAGGTGGCAGAGGCTGCAGCTATCCACCGGCGTTTGCTACCCCTGGTAAACGCGCTCTTTATCATCTCCAACCCGATACCGGTGAAGTATGCACTCAACCAGGTGGGCTTCCGAGTTGGGAAACCACGTCTCCCCTTGACTGAACCCGACGAACAGTCCGCCGGCCGGATCAGGGCAGCATTGAGCGGATATTCCCTGGACCTGCCACTTTGACCTGCCGAAGGGTGCCTATCATATTGCCCTGACAACAATGGTCTGCTCTCGGCGCGCCCCGACCGAGATAAGGCTAACTCGACATCGTAGCACTTCCTCCACCTTCCTCACATATCGGCGAGCCGTCCTGGGCAGGTCGCCAAACCTCCTTATCTCAGCAGTCGGCGAAAGCCAGCCGGGCATCTCCTCGTAGACCGGCCTGCACCGCCCCAGGGTCTCCAGGTCGCAGGGAAAGCTGTCCAGGCGCTGTCCACCCACTTCATAGCCGATGCACACCTTGAGCACCGGTAGCACGTCGAGGACGTCCAGGCGGGTGAGGGCGACTCCGGTGAAGCCATTAATCCTGGTGGCAAACCCGCCTGCCACACCATCAAACCAGCCACAACGCCTGGGCCTTCCCGTAGTAGTACCATATTCGTGGGCACGTTCACGAATGAGGTCCCCCGTCTCGTCCTTCAGCTCAGTGGGCATCGGACCACCCCCAACCCTGGTGGTATAGGCCTTGAACACACCGACTACATGCTTTATCTTGCGCGGGTCTATACCGGTACCCAGTACCGCACCTCCGACCAGCGGAGACGAGGAGGTGACATACGGGTAGCTGCCGAAGTCCGGGTCCAAGAGTGAACCTTGCGCACCCTCCAGCAAGACCGCTTTCCCCTCCAAGATGGCATCGCGGATAACTACATCGGTATCCCTGATATAGGCCTCGAGGACCTTTCCATAGCTCAGGTACTGCTCACAGACTTCGTCCAGGTCGAGAGGCGCAACCCCATACACCTTGGTCAGGATGGCATTCTTGCTCTCGAGTATGGGCTTGAGCCGCCTTCGGAAGGCGGCTTCATCCAGCAGGTCAACAGCGCGGACCCCCAGGCGGGCAACCTTATCAGCAAAGACAGGACCTATTCCCTTACGCGTCGTGCCAATGGCTTGCTCACCCTTGGACTGTTCCTCCAGTCCATCGAACAGGATATGATACGGCATTATTATGTGAGCACGGCGGCTGAGTAGAAGACGACTGGTGTCTATACCGCGGTCTTTGAGGCTCTTGACTTCTTGCAGAAGGACAGCGGGGTTTACGGCAACGCCGTTTCCGATCACTGCCGTGACGCCGGGATAGAATATCCCCGAGGGGACGAGGTGGAGCCTGAACTCGCCCTGAGGATTGATGACGGTATGACCTGCATTGTCGCCGCCGGAAAATCGAACGACTAGGTTAGCCCGCTCAGCAAGCAGGTCCACAATCTTACCCTTGCCCTCGTCACCCCACTGGCCCCCAATTACTGCGATGACTGACATTCTGCCCTCCGGTCACTAGGTTCGCAACTCGAATTCCCAGCTACACCACAGGTCATCAGGATGCTCATCCGGTGGACACACGACACACCTGAGAGCGAATCGTGGGTCAATCGCCTTGCCGAACTCCTCCCACAGCGCCACGCCCACAGGCTTACAAGGGAAGAGCGGACGCTGGTCTCTCTCCCTGACACGTTGCACCGAGCAATCTGTGATGCTGAAAATCACCCTGTTCTGGGCTGGCTGAGAGACATCGTACTGCATACGAGGAGCATGAATCCAGACCTGGTAGTTGAGTGCCCGAGCCAACACCTCCACGGGACTGCCGCGAATCCCGAGAGTACTGACGATGCGCCTTGCCTCAGTCGCACCATACCGACGCCAGGTAGCAGTGTCAATCTCAATGGCAGGACCCAGACCAAACCTCTCCTCAACCCCGATGAACCAGAGGCCGTCAATGGTGAGCGCATTCTGAGAATACAACTCCACGAGCTTTATCAGGTCTTTTTTGGGCAACCGGGCCAGCTCAATTCTTCCCATTCTCTAATTCCCTCCGTAGCACGACCCGACCTCACCCCCTCGTCTGACTCCATATGTGGGCCACCCGTTGGCCCACAGTGACATAGCTAAGGGTAGCTATCAGCGAAAGTGCGATGAGTACCTGGTTGAACACCAAGCCCAGTGCGAGGATTATCACTCTCTCCGCCCTGGTGAAGAAGCCAACACGACAGGTTAGACCCAACCCCTCTGCCCTGGCTCTTACATAGCTGGTGAGAAAAGAACCCACCAAGGCAATGATGGCAAGGAACACACCGGGCAGTGTTCCCCGCTCAGTATACAGCACCGCCAGAGCGAACAACAACGCTGCCTCGGACAAGCGATCGAAGACAGAATCCAGCAGCGCTCCAAATTTCGTGCTCTTCCCTGTGCTGCGGGCCAGGGCACCATCAAGGATGTCAAACAGGCCTGAGAAGAGGACTACCAGACCTCCGACGAGCAGGTGACCCGTAGCGATAGCAACGGCAGCGCCAATACACACCACCAGGCCAGCCACAGTTACTGTATTCGCGGAGAGATGCAGCCTCACAGCAACACGGAGCAAAGGTGCAGCGATGAGCGAACCAGCACGTTGCCGCAGGTCTGCCAACTTACCCACTTGTGGCCTCAAACTCATCCCAACAGACGAAGATACAGGTCCAGGACCTTCCGAGCAACTAGTTCCCAGCTATAGTCCTGTGCCTTTACTCTCCCCCGCTCCCCCATCCTCTGCCGCAGGTCAGGGTCACAGAGGAGTCTAAGGAGTGCTCGGGCAACAGCTCCCTCATCCCCCGGGGGCACCAAGATGCCCTCCATATTGTCGCCCATCACGCTCGCGTACCCCGGAATGTTTGTAGCAACGATAGGTTTCCCACTCGCCATGGCCTCCAAGAGCACAATGCCAAAGCTTTCGCCCCCCGTTGCTGGAGCACAGAATACGTCGGCTGCGGCATAGTACCTTGGGAGATCGTCTTGAGGCACATAGCCAGCAAATATGATATCCTCGATGCCATACCTTCTGACCATCCTCTCATACTTGTGGCGCAGTCTGGTGCCCGGGCCGACGATGATGAGCCGCACTCCAAGGAAATGCCTCCTGACCTCCGCATAAGCCTTGAGCAGGCAGTCAAATCCCTTGCGCTTCTCCAGCCTGCCCACGAAGAGGATATTGAGCTTGTCGTCACGGAACTCCTCCAGAGGAGTCACGGTGTTGGAGAACCGTTCGACATCTATGCCGTTGGGGATAATGCAGTAGTCTCCAGGGAGATGCCTGCTCACGAACTCCAGTGCCGGTCTGGATACCGCAATCTTCCCGTGCAGCCTCGGAAGCCACATTGACAGGATGGGCTTGGTAAGCCAGTACCCGCGCGGCTTGCTGTGGCAGGCATGAAAGGTACCAACGTTTACCCACCGGGACTTCAACATGGCGGCCATGGGCAGGACAGGGGTAAACGGCTCGTGCACATGGACTATGTCGAAGTCTTCGTGGCGGAACAGCTCCTCAACTTGGTACACCAGGCGGGGGGAAAGCGCTACTCTGGCAATAGAGCCACTGCTGGGGACCGGGAGGGGACGCCCCATAGCAATGACGCTCTCATTGAGATACGGCTCCCTCCCTTTGGTACAAGGAGCGATAACCTTGACTTCGTGCCCCAGTCGGGCAAAGTGATACTTAAGATGGGATATGTGTGCTACGACGCCGCCAGGGTAGGTGTAGTCGTAGGGCGAAACCTGAGCAATCTTCATCGCCGTCGCCTTGTCTAGGCGTTGCCTTCTGCGATGAACTCCTCCACCATTCGGTGTGCCTCGTCATCGGTATACTGGACAGGGGGAGATTTCATGAAGTATGCCGATGGGGCATTTACGGCGCCCTTCAGGCCTCGGTCTAGAGCAAGTTTGGCACATCTTATAGCATCTATGACCACACCGGCCGAGTTGGGACTATCCCACACTTCCAGCTTTAACTCCAGGTTCAAGGGCACGTCTCCAAAGGTACGACCCTCCATCCTGATGTGGCAGAACTTCCGATCCAGCAACCAGGGTACATAGTCACTAGGGCCAACATGTACGTTGTCCGGGTCAAGCGCGTAGTCTAGTTGGGATGTTACCGCCGACGTCTTGGATATCTTCTTGGACTCCAATCGCTCTCGCTCTAGCATGTTGAAGAAGTCGGTATTGCCCCCAAAGTTCAACTGGTAGGTCCTCTCCAGACGTACACCACGCTCGCGGAAAAGCCGTGTCAGCACCCGATGAACAATGGTGGCCCCCACCTGTGACTTGATGTCGTCCCCTATGACGGGCAACCCCCTCTCGACAAAACGTTCCTGCCAGTAGGGCTCCCGTGCGATGAAGACCGGAATGCAGTTCACAAAGGCGCATCCGGCATCCAGAACCTGCTCTATGTACCACTTGGTTGCTTCCTCGCTGCCAACTGGAAGGTAGTTCACCACCACATGTGTCTGTGTCTCTCTGAGGATGCGGGTTACATTGCAGGTAGGCCCTGGCGCCTTGGTGATGATCTGCGAGAGATACTTGCCCAAGCCATCGTGAGTCATGCCACGCTCCACTTTCACACCCAGGGGTGGAACATCGGAAAACTTCACAGTATTGTTGGGCGGAGTGAAGATGGCTTCTCCCAGGTCCTTGTGTACCTTATTCTTGTCTATGTCGAACGCAGCAACGAATCTGATGTCGCTGATATGATAGCCTCCAAGCCTAACGTGCATCAGGCCAGGGACAAACTCGTCGTCCTTAGCGTGTTGATAGAAGCGCACCCCCTGGATCAGAGAGGAGGCACAGTTGCCGACACCGATGATAGCCACATTGATCTGTCCCACATTCGCCTTCCCCCCAGCCGCGGACCGGCTCGGTTTCCGACGCTTATCCATGACGTACTGCCCTCCTAGCCTTGCCTCAGACACACCCTTGTGTTAATGTTGTCTGGCACTCCAAACGTCGCCGACATGGAGACACGGGACACGCCACCACCTCGGAAAACGTCCTGAGGACTAAAGCCTACTACGGAGTTGAACATGCTGCTCTACGACTTCCACACTCACACATTTCTAAGCGATGGCTGCTTGTCACCTCTGGAAATGCTGCGCCGCGCAGCAGTCGCCGGATACAGTGCAGTGGCGATCACGGACCATGTCGGCCCTGGTTCTCTGGCACGGGTACTCGACGAAATACAACAAGACTGTGCCTTGGCCAGAGCGCACTGGAATATTCTAGCTATCCCGGGCGTGGAGCTTACCCACGTACCACCTGCAGCAATCGGCGACCTGGCTCGCAGGGCCAAGCAACTGGGCGCATCACTCGTGATAGTTCACGGAGAAACCCTTGTTGAACCTGTCATCCAAGGTACAAACCTCGCGGCAGTACAATGCCCAGACGTGGACATTCTAGCACATCCTGGCACCCTCACCAAAGAAGAAGCGGAACTGGCTTCCCGCACCGGCGTATTCATCGAGATCACTACCAGAAAGGGCCATTGTCAATCCAACGCCGAGGTCGCGAGAGTCGCCAGGGAAGCTAGTGCCCTGACCTTGGTCAACTCAGATGCCCACGGCCCAGAAGACCTCTTGAACCCCGAGCTCGTTACCGCTACAGCCTATGCTGCCTATTGCGACGATAGCCTCATCCGCAGCACGCTAGAGGTAAATCCCACTCTACTGATAGAGCGGATACGCACAACACTCAAATAGCACTTGTGCTATTCCAGCGCGCTGTGCCCTAGCCAAGCACAGTCTTTGGCGGCTCTGTTTCGGGTGTCAGCCCTAGCTCTTGCCGATGCGGAACACCTTGGTCCCACACTTGGGGCAAGTGCCGGTGACGGCCGGTCTCCCGTTCTTCAGCGTCACATTCTTCGGGTTCCTGATCTCAACCTTCATCCGGTCCTTAAAACAATACGCCTGCACCTATCTCACCTCCTTTCGTCTGAACTTGCAGTCGAAGCTGCATCATAGCTGAACCTATACGTATTATATACATAGTGTCAAGTATCTGCTCAGCTTCGCCCAAAGACACCCCTCGACGGGTGCGGCTACAGCTATGCCGAGCGAACTCGGTTTGACAATGATTCGTACACGCCTGTACAATCTACAGTTTGGTGGCAGAGGCAGGGAGCGATTTGCGCATAGCTGAGGAGAAAGGCAGGTAAGACGCCAAGTCATGGAACGACGCAAGACCATCGACCCCTCGGTAGCCGAGATGCTGGCCGAGGCCAAGAAGAAGGAGATCTCCACCCCATTTGACCGAGCCGAGGTGACCAAACCTTGTCCCATAGGTCATGAAGGCGCCTGCTGCAAGCACTGCTTCATGGGTCCGTGCCGCCTGACCGGCAAGACCAAGGTCGGGATCTGTGGCGCAACTCTAGAGACTGTGACCGCAAGGAATCTCGCGAGGGCGATAGCCGCTGGTGCTGCAGCTCACAGCGACCACGGTCGCAACATGTCCATGACTCTCCTAGCAGTGGCAGAAGGCAAGGCCCCTGGATTCGAGATCAAGGACGAAAGGAAGCTAAAGCAAGTAGCCACCTACCTGGGGGTCGAGGTCGGGGAACGCCCGAAGGAGGAGGTCGCCCTGGACGTTGGCAAAGTGGCACTGGGCGAATTCGGAAAGCAGGAAGGCGAGTTGATCTACCTCAAGCGAGCGCCGGCCAAGAGGCAGGCAGTCTGGCGCAAACTGGGCATCGCCCCCCGCGGCATAGACCGCGAGGTCGCCGAGATGATGCACCGAACCTGCATGGGCTGCGACCAGGATGCAGACCACCTGCTGCTCCAGGGCTTGCGCTGCGCCCTGGCCGACGGCTGGGGCGGCTCCATGCTGGCCACCGACATCAGCGACATCCTCTTCGGCACCCCCGTGCCCGTGGCCGCCACCTCCAGCATGGGCGTGCTCCGTACCGACGAGGTCAACCTCGTAATTCATGGACATGAGCCGACCCTGGCAGAGCTCATCGTAGCCGTTTCCTC
>JBFMDE010000018.1:0-28193 GCA_040754215.1 Chloroflexota bacterium | reverse complement strand
ATGTAGTCTCTATTTATGCACCAGATAGCTAGGCTCCTGTTTGCATCATAGACTGGTCGCTTATCTTCTCCTACTGGAGGGTTGTCAAAAGCGTATTCAATACCGAAGTACATTGCCACATCCTTTGAGTAAGTGAAATCGAGAAGTCGGCTTGGCGCACCATAATGGCGCATGAGTGAAATACAATAGAGTGTATCGTCTGCGACATCCTCTCGGTCTTCACCACTATACAATCGCCGGAAGTTGCGAATCATTTCGACCTCAATACCGGGGGCATCAGTCAAAGGGTATCCATATAAATTACAGTAACGTTCGAGTGTTGTGTCCAAATCCCATCTTGAATGTTGACCGCGATATAGCCATCGTCCATCTCTGCCAAGGTCTTCGAGGCGTTCGCACAGCTTCTTATAACACGCCATTGACTCTTTCGTATAGAACTCATTCTCTTCCTTCATGTTCACACTCCCGATTGCATAGTTGTGCTTTCATGGCTTTACCTTCTTGATTAAAGCGACCTGTATATCTCTCGCCGATGCCCTATGCGCACAACGGTGACAAGTTGTTGGTTATCGTCAATGGCGTAAATTATCCTGTAATCACCCCTCCGTATTCGCCACAGGCCCGTACTCTTGACCTTCTCAATGCCTCTTGGCCTCGGTGTCTGTGCTAATTCCTTCACGGCTTCGATTACTGCTCGAAAATCGGCCTTGGGCAGTCTGTCTAATGCCCGTTGTGCCCGGCGCCTCAGTTCAACACCGTACATCACTTCGATTCGCTATCTGCTCTTGACCTCAGATAAGCCTCCAAAGACATCGTACCTGCGGTATCTGCTAAGGACGCCAGACCCTCAGCGGCATCGATCTCATCCTCTAGCTTGGCGATTATGGCCTCGGTCAGCCATTCCTTCATCGTCTTTCCCTTCAAAGCTGCAAAAGCCTTGACCCTGTTGCGAAGCTCTGGCTCTATATCTAAGAAATATCTTGACCTGTTGGCTGTATTCGGCATTAAATCCCTCCCGTATGGGCTATATATGCTATTAATATATCTAACATAGCCACCGATGTCAATACTCGTCCCCGGCTTTTTCAGACAGTCCTTCCTCTCGGACTTTCGCTTGAAAACATTTGTTATAAGTGTTAACATACTCAAGGACATAGAGACGATGTCTGAGTGAACCGTATGGCGATAGTAGCCGACTCGACGCTCCTTATTGGTATGGCAAGGATTGGCAGGTTGGAACTGCTGAAAAGGCTGTACGGAAGAGCGCTAGTCCCGCCGTCAGTCCATGAGGAGGTCGTGGTCGAGGGCAAGCGATTGCACAAGGCGGGAGCCGGAGAGGTTGAGAAAGCCATACAGTCAGGGTGGATCAAGGTGACCGCACTCACTAGGGACCAGTTGAGTAAAGCGGAAGCGTACAGGGCCAGCGGCGGCATAGGCAGAGGCGAAGCGGAAGCCATAGCCCTGGCAAGAGGCCGAGGTCTGCCCGTTATTGTGGATGACAGGTATGCCCGTGGTTTGGCTGGTACCCTTGGGCTGGAGTTCATGGGAACCGCTGCGGTGCTGCTGGAGGCCCATTGGAGAGGGCTCCTCAGCAAAAGAGAGTTCGCCGAGAGCCTTCGAGAGTTGGCGAAGGTGACGTGGCTCTCGCCTGAGGTCGTGGCCGAGCTGTTGCGTCTGGCAGAGGAGGGGAAACAATGAAGAAAGAGCAAATGGTTGGGACCAGATTGCCTGAGTCCCTCATAGCCGATCTGGAGAGGATAGAGCGGGTAGAGCAAACGGACAGGTCAACCGTATTGCGCAAGCTACTCTATCGCGCCCTGAGGGAGTGGAAGCTCGACCACTACTCCGAGGAGTATGGCCAGGGCAGGATGACCCTGGCAAGGGCCGCTGAAGAGGCTGATGTGTCAATATGGGAGATGATGGACTACGTGAGGCAGAAGAAGATACCGGCTCAGTATGGTCTCGAGGACCTGGAACACGACCTCAAGGCCATCAATGCCAGGGTGAGCGGGAAACTCTGACACTCGAAACGAGATGATGTAGTAGGCTGGCCAGTTGATGAAGCACGTCATCGAGGTCGAGCGCCTGCGGAAGACCTATGGCTCGACCGTCGCCGTGGACGATGTCTCCTTGGAGGTGATCGGGGGGGAGGTCTTCGGCCTCCTCGGCCCTAACGGCGCCGGCAAGACCACCACCGTGGAGTGCCTGCAGGGCCTGCGCCGCCCCAACGGCGGGCGTGTCCGGGTGCTTGGGCTCGACCCGGGGTCGCAGGCGCGGGCGCTGCGGCGACGCATCGGCTCCCAGCTCCAGCAGTCGGCACTCCCCGACCGGATAAGGGTGTGGGAAGCGCTCGACCTCTTCGCCTCCTTCTCCGCCAACGCCTCCGACTGGCGGACGCTCATGGAGCAGTGGGGCCTGGCCGAAAAGCGCACCGCCCCGTTCTCCAGCCTCTCCGGGGGACAGCGACAGCGGCTGTTCGTCGCCCTGGCACTGGTGAATAGCCCTGAGTTGGTGTTCCTGGACGAGATGACCACCGGGCTGGACCCCGCCGCCCGCCGCGTTGCCTGGGACCTGGTACGCGCCGTACGCGACCGGGGCACGACCGTAGTGCTCGTCACTCACTTCATGGACGAGGCGGAGCAGCTCTGCGACCGGGTGGCTATCATGGACCGGGGCCGGGTGGTGGCCCTCAACACACCCCAGGGGCTCATCACCGCCTATGCCAACCAGGTCCGGGTCGTCTTCAGCACCGAGCACGCCGACCTGTCCTGGCTGAAGGAGACCCCGCATGTGCGCGGGGTCACGAGGCACGGGCCCCGGGTCGAAGTGGAAGGCAGCGGCCCGGTCCTGGCGACGGTGGCAGCCGCGCTGGTCAACCACGGAATCACACCTTCCGACCTCCGCGTGGAGCAGCCCACGCTGGAGGACGTGTTCTTGACGGTCACCGGCCATGGCCTGCGGGTCTAGGACGAGACTATGCGCACGCTACTGAAGCTGACCTGGGTGGAGTTGAAGCTCTTCGCGCGGGAGCCGATAACCGTTATCTTCACCCTCGCGCTCCCCCTCATGTTCCTCTTTGTCATGGGGGAGGTCTTCGGCAGGAACCCCGCCGACCCCGACGTCTTCCGGGGTGTCGGCGCCATGGACTACTACACGCCGGCGTACATCGGCCTCGTGCTGGCTGCCATCGGCGTGATCGCTCTGCCAGCGCACCTGGCCAGCTACCGGGAGCGAGGCATGCTGCGACGGCTGCGCGCGTCCTCGGTCTTGGTCTGGAGCGTGCTCGGCTCCCAGGTGCTAGTCACCTTCGTGATCGCGGTGCTGTGCACGGCCCTGCTCTTCTTCGCCGCCATGCTCGCCTACGATGTTCAGGTGCCGAGGTCGGCAATCCTGCTGGTGGCGGCGTTTGTCCTCAGCACGCTGAGCTTTGCCGCCCTGGGCGTCCTTCTCGGCGCCGTGCTGCCTACGGCGCGGGCAGCGCAGGGGGTGGGCATCCTGCTCTTCTTCGCCATGCTGTTCCTCTCCGGCACGGCGCCTCCCAGGGAGGTCATGACTCAGACGATGCAGTGGGTGGGGGAGGCGATGCCTCTGTGGCACGTGGTCACGCTGCTGCAAGACCCGTGGCTAGGGTTCGGCTGGAACACCGTTGAGTTCCTGGTCGTGGCCGGGGTCATGGTGGCGGCGGGAGCGATCTCGGTCCGTGCCTTCCGCTGGGAGTAGGCACCCTCCCAATGGCCTTCACACCCCCTTGTAGGTGTCCTCTCTCCGGGCTGCTACTTTGACCACAGTCACCAGGCGGGCTTCGTTATCAACGGTATAGACTACCCGGTAGCGTCCTACCCTGGCACGCCAGAGGGCAGTCGCTCGCAGCTTTCTACACCCGAATGGCCTGGGTTCTCTCCCCAGGCCATCGATGGCCTGGGCGACCTCCACCCGCGCTTCCCTTGAGAGGGACAACACCTGCTTCTGCGCGGCACGGTGAATCTCCGCCCTATAGGCCAAGATGCTCCCTCTTGAAGGTCTCCCAGTCCAGGGTATCCGCCCTTTCCTCCAGGGCCTTCAGTCCGTCCCGGATATCCTCTTCGTCCTCCAGGAGTTCCTGGATCAACTCCCGGACTACACCGGCTACCGAGGTCTTCCTCCGGAACGCCACGAAACGCAAGACCTCGTGCTCCTCCGGGCGCAGGCTCAGGGTCACCCGCCTGTACCCCCTACTTGCAGTGACCATCGTCCACCTCCTGTGACATCATAGCGTCACAACATCAGACTGTCAACAAGACAGTGGCAGATGCAGAGGTCTCGGAATAGTGGCCGAGTGTTTTGGTTATCCCCCGCCCAGGTATTGCAGGGCTTGCCTGACGCGCTCTTCCAGCGGGAGGCCGGGGGTTGGGGGCAGGTGGGAGAGGGCCTGCATGGCCTCGGCGGCGGAGTAGCCTAGGGCGGCCAGGGCGGCCAGCACCTCGGAGCTTTCCGGCGCCAGCGGCGGGCGCTCCGCCAGCCACTCCTTCTCCAGCTTGCCCTTCAGTTCCAGCACGATGCGGCCCGCGGTCTTCTTCCCCACCCCGGGGACGCCGGTGAGGGCCTCGGGGTTGCCGCTGGCAATGGCCAGGGCGACCTGCTCCGGGCTGAGCACTGAGAGCACCCCCAGCGCCAGGCGCGGCCCCACGCCGGAGACGGTGATGAGGGACTGGAAGAGGCCAAGTTCCTTAACGGTGCCGAACCCGTACAGGGCGATGGCGTCTTCCCGGAGATGGAGGTGGGTGTGGAGATGCACCTCGGTGCCCGGCGCCCCCAGGTTGTTCAGGGCCGGGGTGGGTACGTGTACCTTGAGGGTGAACCCGCCCACGCGCACCAGTGCCCAGTTGGGACCGCGCTGCTCGAGGACACCATGTATGGCTGAGATCATCTCTCACCCCCCGGGGTTTCTCCGACCAGCCTTGATAGCTGTTTCTGTTGCAGGTGGCACAGGGCCACCGCCAGGGCATCGGCGGCGTCGTCGGGCTGGGGTACCTGTGGCAGGCCCAGTTGCAGCCGCACCATCTCCTGCACCTGCTCCTTGCTGCTGCCGCCGTAGCTGGATACCCGCTGCTTCACCTGTGCCGGGGTGTAGCGGTACACCGGGATGCGGTTCAGCGCGGCGGCCAGGATGGCCACCGCCTGGGCACGGCCAATGGAGAGGGCGGCGCGCATGTTCTCGGAGACGAACGGCTCCTCGACGGCCACCTCGTCGGGCCGGCAGCGGGCGATGACCTCGTTCAGCTTCCGGTAGAGCAGGGCCAGCCTCTCCTCCAGCGCTGCCCTGGCGCGGCAGGTCAGGGCACCGCACTCGACCATCCTGGGGCCGTCTTCACCCTCGTCCACCGCCCCGTAGCCCAGCCTCACCGTGCCCGGGTCAATACCGAGGATGCGCACCCTCAGCCCTTGCCCTCTCCCTGCATGTCCTATACCTTGGAGTGCAGCTTCTCCAGGACGGCCTCGGAGAAGTCCAGGTTGGAGAACACCCGCTGCACGTCGTCCAGCTCCTCCAGGCGGTCCAGCAGCTTGAGCGTCTTGAGGGCAGCCTCCTCGTCGAGGTTTATGGTGTTCTTGGCTACCATCGTCACCTCGGCCGAGGTAACGGAGGTCCCCTTCTGCTCCAGCGCCCGGCGGACCACCTCCAGGTCCTTCGGCTTGGTCTGGACCTCCACGAAGCCCTTCTCCGTCTTCACGTCCTCCGCCCCAGCGTCTATGGCCATGAGCCCCAGCTCGTCGGAGTCGAGGTCACGTGCCTGTATGGTGATGATGCCGCGGGTCTCGAAGAGCCAGGAGACGGAGCCGGTCTCGGCGAGGTTGCCGCCGCCTCGCGAGAAGGCGTTGCGCACCTCCTGGACGGTGCGGTTGCGGTTGTCGGTGACCACCTCCAGCATGATGGCCACGCCGTTGGGCCCGTAGCCCTCCATGACGAACTCCTGGAGTGCTGCGCCCTCGCCGGCACCGCTGCCGCGCTTGATGGCCCGGTCTATGTTGTCGAACGGCATGTTGCTGTCGCGGGCCTTCTGGACGGCGAGTCGCAATCGGGCGTTGCCTTCGGGGTTGGGCCCGCCCTGCTTCACTGCGATGATTATCTCGCGGGCCAGCTTGGTGAAGAGCTGGCCGCGGCGGCTATCGGCAACCCCCTTCTGCCGCTTTATCTGCGCCCACTTGGAGTGGCCCGACATAGTGCCTCAGACCGCCTTCCACGCGCTGGAGCACGGTACCGATCCTCGGTCCTCGTTTCCGGGTGGCGACATTCTAGCACCCGCCCTGGAAATGTTCAACGAATATCCTGCCTGTTCAAGTTGACGCTCCTAGGGGCTTATGATAGCATTCCCCCACTGGAACACGGGTTTCCAGGGGGTTGGTTGCCCATGCAACTCTGTTTCCATGGGGAGCCGGTTGCCCCCTTTTGTTTATACCTTTGCTTAGGAACGAGGCCTGGCTACGGAAACTTCTCTGGAAAACCTCCTGTCGAAGCTGACCCCCGAGCGTGACACGGTGCTGACCATAGGTGTGTTCGACGGCGTCCACCTTGGTCACCAGTTCCTGATTGACACGGTGAAGAGACGTGCTGCCGCCAGAAGGCTGCTCAGTGGCGTCATCACCTTCGAGTGCCACCCGGAGGAGGTGCTGGTGCCACAGTGCCGGCTCCCCTGGCTCAGTGACACGGAGGAGAGGCTGGAGGCCATCCGCGGGCTGGGGGTGGACCTCGTGGTTGCCTTGCCCTTCGACCGTGAGGTGGCCGAGCTGGGTGCCCGCCAGTTCCTGGGCCTGCTCCAGAAGCACCTGAGGATGAAGGGACTGGTGGTCGGGCCTGACTTCGCCCTGGGCAAGGGACGCGAGGGGGATGTCACGGCGCTGCGTGCCCTGGGCAGCGAGATGGGGTTCACCGTGGAGCCCGTTCCGCCCTTCATTTTGGATGGGGGCGTGGTCAGCAGCACCGCGGTACGTGGGGCAGTGGCCAGGGGCGATGCGCGGAAGTTCCGCAGGCTGGTAGGGCGGTATTTCACCATTAGTGGCGAGGTGACCAGGGGTGCTGAGAGGGGCAGGAAGCTCGGCTTCCCCACGGCGAACCTGGTGCTGGACCCCAGCCGGGCCATGCCTGCCGACGGCGTGTATGCTACCTGGGCCTACTGCGGCGGCAAGAGGTACGCCTCGGTAACCAACGTCGGGACGAGGCCCACCTTCGGGAACGGCCGGCGGCTGGCGGAGGTGCATGTCCTGGACTATGACGGCGACCTCTACGGCCGGAGGTTGAAGGTTGAGCTGGTGGAGAAGCTGCGTGAAGAGAAGCGTTTCGATAGCGTGCAGGGGCTGGCGGAGCAGATGAGGCGGGACGTGGAGAGGGCAAGGGCGGTACTTGAAGTGGAGGCCAGGGCGCGGTGAGGGCCTTAGACCTGGGGTACGTGCTGCGGCGCGGCGTGGCTGAGGTCATCCAGGAGCAGGAGCTGCTCAAGCTGCTGGAGTCGGGCAGGCCGCTGAGATTGAAGCAGGGGTTCGACCCCAGCCGCCCGGACATCCACCTGGGACACGTGGTGGGCCTGAGGAAGCTGCGCCAGTTCCAGGAGCTGGGGCACCACGTGATACTCATCGTGGGCGACTGGACGGCGCAGATCGGAGACCCCAGCGGGGAATCGGCCACGCGCCCCATGCTCTCCGCCGAAGAGGTGCGCGCCAACGCGCAGACCTACATGGAGCAGTTCTTCAGGGTCGTGGACAGGGAGAAGACCGAGGTCCGCTGGCAGAGCGACTGGTTCTCCCGCTTCGGCCTCGCCGATGTCATAAGGCTCACCAGCAGGTTCACCGTGGCCCAGTTCCTGGCGCGCGAGGACTTCCACAAGCGGTACACGGCGGGAAGGCCGATCGCCGTAACCGAGATGCTGTACCCGCTGCTCCAGGCCTATGACTCGGTGGTGATTGAGGCCGACGTGGAGTTCGGCGGCGTGGACCAGAAGTTCAACTGCCTGGTGGGCCGGGAGCTTCAGGGGATGGTGGGGCAGCCGCCGCAGCAGGTCTTTCTCCTGCCCCTGCTCCTGGGCACCGACGGCGTGAACAAGATGAGCAAGAGCCTGGGCAACTACATCGGCGTCACCGACCCGCCGGAGGAGATGTACGGCAAGGTGATGTCCATCCCCGACAACCTCATCATGGACTACTTCGAGTTGCTCACGGATGTGCCGGATGGTGAGCTTGCCGAGTTCCGCCGCCAGATACAGGAGGGGTCGGTAAACCCCATGCTACTGAAGAAGCGTCTGGCAAAGGAGCTCGTGGGGCAGTTCCACGGCGCCTCAGCGGCGCGGCAGGCGGAGGAGCATTTCACTCGCGTGTTCCAGAAGAGAGAGGCACCGGAAGAAATGGCGGAGTGCTTGGTAGCAGCCCAGCCGGCTGACGGGGGGCTCTACCGCCTGGATATAGTGCCTTTGCTCATGGGCAATGGCCTGGCGAAAAGCCGTGCCGAGGTGAAGCGGCTGCTGGCCCAGGGTGCGGTGGAGGTGGATGGCGTGAAGGTGGGCAACAGCGTCGTGGACATGCCCGATGGCGGGGTGCTCAAGGTGGGCAAGAGGGGATTCCTTCGAGTGGTCATAGACCGTAGTCGTAAATAGTCGAGGAGGTAGCACGATGCAACTGCGCATACCCGGTCCTACTCCCTGTCCCGACGATGTGCTCAAGGCGATGTCCCGGCAGATGATCAACCACCGCGGCGCCGAGTTCGGCAAGATACTGGATAAGCTTACCGCGCAGCTCAAGGACATATTCCAGACCAGGGGCGATGTGTTCATCCTCACCACCTCCGGCACCGGCGCCATGGAGACAGTGGTGGTGAACGCGCTGTCACCGGGCGACAAGGTGCTCGTGGTGAGCATTGGTGCCTTTGGCGACCGCTTTGCCGACATCGCCCAGACCTATGGAGCTGAGGTCAAGCGTTTGAGCTTCGAGTGGGGCCAGGCAGCGGACCCGGACGCAGTACGTCGTGCCCTGAAGGAAGCCCCGGGCATCAAGGCGGTGCTGCTGACGCATAACGAGACCTCGACCGGCGTGACCAATGACCTCGAGGCACTGACCAGGGTGGTCAGAGAGTTCGACAAGCTCGTCCTGGTGGACGCCATAAGCAGTCTGGGCTCCATCAATCTGCCGGTTGACGCCTGGGGCTGCGACCTCGTAGCTACCGGGTCGCAGAAGGGCTGGATGGTGCCCCCGGGGCTGGCCATGGTCAGCATCAGCGCCAGGGGATGGCAGGCCTATGCTAAGGCCAGGATGCCCCGTTACTACTTCGACCTGGGCAAGGCCAGGAACTATCTGGAGAAGAAGCAAACGCCATGGACGCCCGCGGTCTCGGTTTTCTTCGCCCTGGAGGTGGGACTGGACAAGCTGATGAAGGAGGGGATGAGCAACGTGGTGTCCCGCCATCGCAAGGTGGCGCAGCGGGCCAGGGACAACGTGAAGGCCCTGGGGCTATCGCTGTTCCCCGCCAATGAGGCCTACGCCTCCAACACCGTTACCGCAGTGAACCCACCCCAGGGGATAGAGCCGAAGAAGATAACGCAGTTGTTGCGTGAGGAGTTCGGAGTAGTGCTGGCCGGCGGCCAGGGCAAGCTGGACGGCAAGGTCTTCCGCATCGGACACTTGGGCTGGGTGACCGAGGGAGACATGGACGAGGTAGCCTCTGCCCTGAAGAGCGGCCTGGCCAAGCTGGGATACAAGAAGTAGGCCTTCAGTCGAACGTCATTTCGTCCTACCCGCTCCTTATTGAAAGGGGCCACCGCGGTAACGGCTACAGCAGTGGCCCTGCGGCCATTACGGTGTGGTGTGTGCAGGCTGAGGTCGGGAAAGACATATGAAGACCTCCCTTCTGCTGCTCGTTGACGGCAATGCCCTGGTGCACCGCGCCTTCCACGCCCTGCCCCCGCTGACCGTCCCCAGGACCGGCCAGATGGTCAACGCGGTCTACGGCTTTGCCTCCATGCTGCTCAAGGTGCTCTCGGAGCTTCGGCCCACGCACTGCGCCGTAGCCTTCGACAAGGGCCGGAGCTTCAGGCACGGGCTCTTCGAGCAATACAAGGTGCAGCGCAAGAAGGCGCCCGAAGAACTCTCCTCCCAGTTCCCGCTGGTGCACCAGGTGGTGGAGGCCTTCGGCATGCCGGCGTTTGAGGTCGAGGGTTTTGAGGCCGACGACGTGCTGGGGACTCTCAGCCGGCAGGCGAGCGAGCAGGGCGTGGATGTCGTCATCCTCACCGGTGATGCCGACGCCATGCAACTGGTGTCGCCGTTGGTCAAGGTGATGGTGCCGGGCCGGAGCTTCGGGGATACCGTTGTTTATGACGTGTCCAGGGTCCAGGAACGCTACGGGGTGGGCCCGGAGCAGGTCACTGACCTCAAGGGCTTGATGGGAGACCCGTCCGACAACATCCCGGGCATCCCCGGCGTGGGCGAGAAGACGGCGGCCAGGCTGGTGCAGGAGTTCGGTAGCGTAGAGGGACTCTACCAGCGCGTGGACGGGGTCTCTCCGGCCAGGCTGCAACAGTTGTTGAAGGAGCATGAGGCGGAGGCCCGTCACAGCAAGGAGCTGGTGACTATAGCCAGAGACGTCCCGGTGCAACTGGATCTCCATGCCTGTGGCGCCGGCGCCTACGACCGCGACCGCCTGCTGGAGTTGTTCCGTGAGCTGGGGTTCGTCAGCCTGTTGCCCCGGCTGTCCCAGGCCTTTGCCCGGCGACCAGAGGCCAGGACCGCCCCTGTGCCAGCGGGTGAGCATCATACGGTAAGGACAACCGAAGGCATGGAGCGGCTTCTGGCCAGGCTCTCTGAGGCGAACGAGCTGGCCATCGAGGTTGTGGGTACTGAAGCCAGCGCCATGTCTGCTGGGGTCGTGGGCATAGGGCTCTGTCCCTCGCACGGCGAGTCCTACTACCTGCCGGTCGGCCATGCAGGACTGGAGCAGCAGCTTCCGCTGCGCCAGGCCCTTGAGGGGCTCAGGCGGGTGCTCGAGGATGGCCGTATGGCCAAGGTGGGGTATGACATCAAGTACACTGCGCTGGTGCTGGCCCGGCATGGGTTGGAGCTGCGCAACCTGAGTTTCGACACCATGGTGGCGGCCCACCTCATGGGCGAGAAGTCGCTAGGGCTCAAGGCCCTGGCCTTCAGCAAGCTGGGCGTGGAGTTGACGCCGCTATCCGAGCTACTGGGCAAGGGAGCAAAAGCGGTCTCCCCGGGCGCGCTGGCGGTGGAACAGGCCTCGGAATGTGTGTGTACCAGCGTTGAGCTCACCTTGCGCTTGAGGGAGGCGCTGGAGGCTGAGCTGCGACGGGAGGAGCTGGGGCGGCTCTTCAGCGAGGTGGAGATGCCTCTCGTCCCGGTGCTGCTCCATATGGAGCGGAGCGGGGTGGCACTGGATACCGGGTTGCTGTGGGAGATGTCGCGGGCCATGGGTGAGGACCTGAAGAGGCTGGAGGAGGAGGCCTATCGCAACGTAGGGCATGTCTTCAACCTCAACTCCTCGCAGCAGTTGAGCCGCGTGCTCTACGAGGAGCTCCGGCTGCCCCGTTCCCGGCGCACCAAGGGCGGCTACTCGACCGAGGCCGCGGTGCTGGAGGAGCTCAGGGGCATGCATCCGGTCGTGGACAACATACTGGAGTACCGCCAGCTAGCCAAACTCAAGTCCACCTACCTCGATGCCCTGCCGGCGCTGGTGAACCCGGAGACCGGCAGGCTGCACACCAGCTTCAATCAGACCGGCACCACCACCGGAAGGCTGTCCTCCAGCGACCCCAACCTGCAGAACATACCGGTACGTGGTGAGTTGGGCAGGAGGATAAGGCACGCCTTTGTCGCCCCTGAAGGGAAAAACCTGCTTGCCGGCGACTACTCTCAGATAGACCTCAGGGTGCTGGCGCACCTCTCGCAGGACCCCGCGCTCATGGGCGCCTTCCAGCACGATGAGGACATCCATGCTGCCACCGCCTCGCTCGTCTTCGGGGTCCCCATGGGTGAGGTGACGCCGGACATGAGGCGCGTGGCGAAGACGGTGAACTTCGGCGTGGTGTACGGCATGAGCGAGTACGGGCTGGAGCAGGCCACCGACCTCACCCGGGAGCAGGCAGCGGAGTTCATCAAGGCCTATTTTGAGAAGTATCCCAGGGTGAGGGAGTACCTGGAGTCCACCAAGGGGCATGCTGCGGGGAAGGGGTACGTACAGACCTTACTGGGCCGCAGGCGCTACATTCCGGAGGTGAACTCTCCTAACCGCCAGGTGAAGGAGGCGGCCATGCGCATGGCGATAAACATGCCCGTCCAGGGCACCTCGGCGGACATCATCAAGGTGGCGATGGTGGAGCTATACCGGCGGATGCAATTGCGGGGACTGGAGAGCAGGATGGTGCTCCAAGTGCACGACGAGCTCATCTTCGAGGTGCCTCAGGATGAGATGGAGGAGGTGAAGTCCCTGGTTTTGGAGGTCATGCCCCGCGCGCTCCAGTTGAGCGTGCCGCTCAAGGTTGATGTCAAGGTGGGACGGAACTGGGGAGTGATGGAGTGATGGGCGCTCCCCTACCCCAGGGCCAGCGAGATGCTGCGGGAAAGAACGCCGTAGTGGCAATCGCGGCGACGGCCTCGTTCCTCACGCCTTTCATGGCCTCATCCGTAAACCTCGCCCTCCCTCGCATTGGACAGGAGTTCTCAATGGACGCGGTCCTCCTGGGCTGGGTCGCCTCTTCATACCTCCTGGCGGCAGCGATGTTCCTGGTTCCCTTTGGCAGGCTGGCCGACATACACGGAAGGAAGAGGCTCTTCCTGTGCGGCATGGCTGTGTACTCTACCTCCTCGTTGCTTGTGGCCGTCTCCCCCTCGGCCCCTCTGCTCATCCTCTTCCGCGCGATGCAGGGCACCGGCGGGGCCATGATATTCGGGACGGCTGTGGCCATACTGACCTCGGCAATTCCACCTGAGCAGAGGGGAAGGGCCCTGGGGGTAAACGTGGCCGCAGTATATCTGGGCCTCTCTCTGGGACCCTTCGTCGGTGGGTTTCTCACCCAGCACTTCGGCTGGAGAAGCATATTCTTCATCAACGTTCCCCTTGGCCTGACGGTGGTCGCGCTTGCGCTGTGGCGGCTGAAGGGCGAGTGGGCTGAGGCACGGGGTGAAAGGTTCGACCTGGTGGGGGCAGTGGTCTATAGCCTTTCCCTGGTGGCGTTGATGTACGGGTTCTCCCGCTTGCCGGGTGCGCCCGGATTCGTGCTGGTCTTGCTGGGCCTGCTGGGGGTCACCGGGTTCGCCTGGTGGGAGTCCAGGAGTGGAAGCCCTGTGCTGAACACCGGCCTCTTCAGGAGAAACACGGTCTTCGCCTTCTCCAACCTGGCGGCCCTGGTCAACTACAGCGCCACCGCTGGCGTGGGCTTCCTCCTCAGCCTGTACCTCCAGTACACCAAGGGTCTTTCCCCGCAAAACGCTGGCCTGGTCCTGGTGTCCCAGCCGGTGGTCATGACTGTCCTGTCGCCCTTTGCCGGCCGACTGTCGGACAGCATCGAGCCACGGGCGGTTGCCTCGGCTGGCATGGCTCTCACCTTCGTGGGACTTTGCCTTCTTGCCTTCCTCGGTGAGGACACGGGCCTGGCTTTCATCGTGGGAAGCCTGGTGCTTCTGGGCTTTGGCTTTGCCCTTTTTTCATCGCCCAACACAAACGCGGTCATGAGTTCGGTTGAAAAGAGGTTCTACGGCGTGGCCTCGGGGACGCTGGGTACTATGCGGCTTACAGGCCAGATGCTCAGCCTGGGCATCGTGATGATAATATTCGCGGTGGTCATAGGGAGGGTGGAGATCACTCCTGAGTACTACCACTCCTTCCTTGTGAGTGCCAGAATAGCGTTCATGGTCTTCGCCGCCCTCTGTTTCGGCGGCATATTCGCCTCTCTTGCCAGGGGGAACGTCAGATAGCGCCTGCGTCGTGGCGGCGCGCCCGGAGGACATTGAGTTGCCGGAACTGCCTGAAGTCGAGACGATAAGGAATGAGCTGGCGCCGCTGGTGGTGGGCCGTAGCATCGTGGGCGTCACGCTCAGCGACCCAACGGCACTTGCCTCCCCGGACCAGCAGGAGTTCATGGCGCGGGTGGTGGGGAAGAGGGTCCGCAGTCTCAGGCGCAGGGGGAAGTACCTCCTGTTCGGCCTGAGCAGCGGCCGCGTGCTCATCGTCCACCTGCGGATGACGGGGAGCCTGCTGCTCGTGCCCTCTGGTTTCCCGGGGCCGCATGTGCGGCAGAACACCCGGGTGCGGCTGGCTCTCAAGTTGGACGATGGCAGCGGCCTGCTTTTCATAGACCGCAGGCGGCTGGGGCGGGTATGGCTGGCGGACGTGAACGGCAAGCATGAATTGATGGCCAGGCTGGGTATGGAGCCGCTGGACCCGGCGTTTACACCCGACGACTTGAGCGAGGCGCTCAGCAGGCGTCGCGCCCCGGTCAAGGCGGTGCTCTGCGACCAGAAGGTCATCGCCGGGGTGGGCAACATGTACGCGGACGAGGCGCTCTTCGAGGCCGGCGTGCATCCCTTGACGGCCGCCTGCGAGGTGCCCCCGGAGGCGGTGAAGCGCCTGCACCGGTCCATACGCCGGGTGCTGAGGGCGGCGATTTCGAACAGGGGGGCCAGCGTGGATACCTACCTTCGCCCTGACGGCAGCCCGGGGCAGGCCCACAGCGAGTTCAGGGTGGCACACCGTCTCGGCGAGCCGTGCCCTGCCTGTGGCACCGAGGTGGAGCGCATCATGATACGCAACCGTGGCGCCTACTTCTGCCCCCGGTGCCAGCCGAGGAAAGGAGGCCGCGGTAGTGGAGTATAGGTCTTTACTATCTTGACCGGCCCGCAGCATTCATCGCCTGGCTTAGCTGTTCCAAGAACATTTCGGGGTTGGCCGGGGATATGAATACGCTGAGGCCCTTGTTACGCTCTATTTCCACAACGTGCCTGAAAGAGGTGGCAAAACCGATGCCCAGGCGGGTAAGGCCCCGTGAGCCCGACCGTGCAGCCTTTATCGTGGAGAGGGGAATGCCGAAGGCGAAGGGCCCACCCAGGACTATCCTCACCCGGTCCTGCAATACCTGGTACTTCCGTGGCATGACCGCGTAGAAGAGCAGGGCGTCGAAGACGGTCACCCCCAGCATGGACCAGGCGCCCGCCGGTTCGGTCGGAAGCATCACCACTCCGCCGACCAGCGTCGCCGCCAGAGCCGCGGCAAGCACCAGCTTGAGCCACAGGTCGTACCTGGCGGTATCCTCGTATACCAGGTAGGGAGGCCCTCCCCTTCTGGCGGCCGAAGACGGGTTGCGTGCTTTCATCGGTCAGCTATTTGGGCTTGCCCTGCGATGCCAGCACGCCGCCCTGGGCCCAGTTCTCCTTGGCGATGTCGGTGAAGACCACGTAGGTGGCCTCGGGCGGGGCACCGGCTATCCGGCACACCACATCCGTGATCGACCTGGCTAGCTCCGCCTTCTGCTCCACCGTCCTGCCAGTCCATAGCTCGACCCTGACAATGGGCATGGTTTTCCTCCTTCTTTCTGTGACCTCATTATGCGATCACCCCCAATTTGCGGAGTGCGGCAAGCTCTTCGCCGGTCAACCCCAGGAGCGAACCGAGAATACGGTCGGTGTCCCGGCCGGGCTCGGGGGCGGCGTGCCGGTAGGCGGCGGGCGTCGCCGAAAGCCGTATTGGACAGGCATCGCTTGTGCCTCTCTCACCTCGAGGCGACACCATGTTGACGAAGAAGCCCCTGGCGTTGAGCTGGGGGTCGGAGGCGAGCTCCCCGGCGTCCTGCACCTTCCCCGCAGCTATGCCGGCCCGCTGGAGGATATGCATCACCTCGTCCGCGGTGTGTTCTCGTGTCCAGCTCTCTACCAGCCGGTCGAGTTCCACCGAGTGTTCCACACGCTGCGAGGTGGTGGCAAACCGCGGCTCGGTCGCCCACGGAGGGTTGCCCAGGGCCTGGATGAAGGCCTTCCATTCCTCCTCACTGCTCACCCCGATGGCGCACCAGGCTTCCTCTCCCTGGCAGCGGTAACAGCCGTGGGGTGCGGCGGTGAACGACCTGTCCCCTGCGGCCATCGGCTCGTGGCCATTGGCCAGCCACTCCATGAGGCTCACGCCGAGCAGTGAGCACATGGCCTCTGTGGCCGAGACGTCAATGTGCTGCCCTTCGCCGGTGCGGGCGCGGTGCTCCAGCGCGGCCAGCGTCGCCAGCGCCGCCACCAGTCCGGCCACGTGGTCGGCATAAGAATGGCCCGGCCCCAGTGGTCTATCAGGGGCGAAGGCGGTGAGATGTATCAGGCCGGAGAGGGCGTGCACCGTGGGCCCGTAGCCGGTGTAGTCCCGTTGCGGCCCGGTCTGGCCCTGGGTGGAGAGGCTGACCATGATTATCCCCGGCCTCATCCCCCTGATTCGCTGGTAGTCCAGCCCCCAGTTGGCCATCACCCGCGGGCTGAAGTTCTCGACCACGACATCGCTCACGGCGATGAGCCGGCGGGACAGCGCTATCCCCTGCGGCCGCGACAGGTCCAGCGCGACGCTGAGCTTGCTGCGGTTCCAGGCCTGGTAGTAGGCCCTGGCGAATGGGTCGGCCTCCAGTTCCTCTGGCCTTTGCACCTTGATGACCTCGGCGCCGAAGTCGGCCAGCAGCCGCGTGGCATAGGGTCCGGCGAGCACACGGGTGAAGTCGAGCACCCTGATGTTCTGAAGGGGCAGAGCCCCTTCGAACTTCCCCGTCTCTGTAGTTGATGGAGATGAGAGCTCGCCACACAGGACCTCCTCGTTGTGCTCTCCGAGCATCGGGGCGCGGCGTCTCAATCTCCAGGGAGAGCGGCTTAGCCGGGCGGCAGGTCCAGGGTACTTGAACCGAGCTCCAAGCTCTGGATGCTCCACCGTGATGAAGAAGCCGCGTGCCTCCAGTTGGGTGCTATCGGCCACCTCCGCCATGGAAGCCACCTTGGCCCAGGGAAAGCCCATGAGTTGCCCGCGCTCCGCCAGGTCTGCTGCGTTGTGGCCGCGCGTCCACCGTTCCAGCACCTCGACTATGTGGTCCAGGCCGCGCCGCCGTTCTTCGCTGTCCAGCCACCTCGCTTCCTTGAGGTCTGCGGCCATCCCCTCGGCGTCGAGCCACTCCACCAGCGTCTCCCAGTTCAGGAGCAGTGAGAGCAGGAGGTGGCCGTCGCGACAGGTGAAGATGCGGAAGGCGTTGGACCAGTGCAGGCTGCCCTGCCTCCGGGCCACTTCACCCTGCGAGAGGTAGCGGGGCAGCACGTGGTCCAGCGTGGCTGCGACACATTCTTGAATTGAGATGTCCACATGCTGTCCACGACCGGTGACACGTCTCGCCAGCAGGGCCAGGAGGATGCCGGCGGCGGCGAAGAGGGATGCGGCAAGGTGGGCCTGATTGTCGGGAAGCCTCAGAGGCGGGGTGTCCTGGTCGCCACAGGCATACATCTGCCCGCCTAGGGCCGCAGCGACGATGTCGCAGGAGCTGAAGTCGCGATGGGGGCCGGATTGTCCGAACCCGGTGATGGAGGCCATGATGAGCCGGGGGTTGGCGGTGCTGAGCTCATGGTAGCCCGCGCCCATCCCGTCTAGGCACCCGGGGCGGAAGCCCTCGACCACCACGTCGGCTGAAGCAGCCAGCCTGTGGAGCAACCGGAGCCCTGGTCCTGTCTCCAGGTCGAGCGTGATGCCGCGCTTGCCGGCGTTGAGGTACCAGAAGCTGAGGCTCCTATCGGGGCCTGCTCTGCCCTGGAGAAAAGGACCGGCATGGCGCGAGCTATCGCCGGCGGGGCCTTCTATCTTGATGACGTCTGCGCCCATGTCGGCGAGCAGCCGGGCGCAGAAAGCCCCCGCCCCCTCGGCGAGGTCCAGGACGCGGTATCCGGAGAGAGGGCCAGGGGGAGGCGTGGTGGCTGCAGTTCTATCTAGGCCTGTTTCTGCTCCAGCTTGGCTATCGCCGCCTGTATACGTCGGAGGCACCTCTCTTTGCCGAGCACGGCCATGGTCTGAAACAGGGGTGGAGCGGCGGTCCTGCCGGTGGTGGCCACGCGGAGCAGGCCGAAAAGGGCACCGGTCTTCATGCCCAGCTCCGCGGCAAGGGGGCGCAGTACGCCCTCGATGCTGGCTCCGTCGAACGGCACCAGGTCTTGCAGCCGTGCAAGCGAGACCTTCAGCGCCTCGGAGGCCGACTGCGGGGCCAGCTCCTTGCCGCACAACAGGTCAACGCTGTAGGCCAGGTCTTCGACGAAGAAGAACTCGGCCAGCTGTGGTGCCTCGGCCAGTGTCCTGGCGCGCTCCTGTATCAGGGGCGATACCTGGAGCACGTAGTCGCGGGACAGCGGCCGCGCTGCCTGTGGCGGCAGGCCCTTCTCGAGAAAGGGTAGGGAGAGCCTCACGAAGTCCTCGGTGCTGAGGCGGCGCAGGTACACGCCGTTCATCCACGCCAGCTTCTCCCTGTCGAAGATGGCCGCCGTCTTGCTTATGCGCTCCAGCGAGAAGTGCCCTACCAGCTCCTCTCTGGAAAAGAGCTCTGTCTTATCGTCGAGCGACCATCCCAGGAGGGCCAGGAAGTTCACCATGCACTCTGGCAGGAACCCCATCTCGCGGTATTCGACGAGGGAGGTGGCGCCGTGTCTCTTGCTGAGCTTGGAGCGGTCCGGCCCCAGTATCATGGGCAGGTGTGCGAAGAGGGGTGGTTCCCAATCCAGCGCCCGGTAGAGGAGCACGTGACGGGGGGTGCTGGAGAGCCATTCCTCGGCGCGCAGGACATGCGATATGCGCATGGCATGGTCGTCCGCCACGTTCGCCAGGTGATATGTGGGGTAGCCGTCCGACTTCAACAGCACGAAGTCGTCCAGCGTGCCGTTATCGAAGGTGACGGGGCCGCGTATCAGGTCGGAGAGTGTGGTCTGGCCTTCGTCTGGCACCCTGAAACGAATCACAGGCGTGATGCCGCTGGACTCCGCTGCTGTCCTCTCCACCGGGCTGAGGTGACGACAGCGGCGGTCATACCCCGGGGGCTGTTTCCGTCTCTGTTGCTCGGCCCGCATCTCCTCCAGTCGCTGCGGCGAGCAGTAGCAGGGGTAGGCGTGGCCCTCACGTACCAGTTGCTGTGCTACCTCTCGGTATAGGGATAGCCGCTGTGATTGTATGTAGGGGCCGTACTCTCCGCCAGCCTCCGGGCCCTCGTCCCAGTCGAGGCCCAGCCAGCGCAGGCTCTCCAGTATGGCCTCGGTCGCCCCTGGCACCAGGCGTGCGATGTCAGTGTCCTCGATGCGCAGGATGAACCGTCCGCCGGTATGACGGGCGAAGAGCCAGTTGAACAGTGCGGTACGGATGTTGCCTACATGGGGATAGCCGGTGGGGCTGGGTGCATAGCGTACTCTGACCTCCGAGGACATCAAGCTGCCCTCTCCACGGCGGCATAGTGTTCAGCGCGGGGCGCCCTTGCCCTCTTCTTGGGGACCATGATGACATAGGTGTCAGCCAGCTTGTCATGGAGTCCCTGTTTCCGGGCGTCAAAGGCGACCCAGAGGAAGGGGATGAAGAGCAAGGCTGGTGACACCGCGTAGCCCAGGAGACGCAGCAGGACCACGCTCCAGTCGGGGTTCAAGGCGTTGGTGCGGACCACCTTTATCCCCACGGCCATCTTCCCCAGTGTCTGCCCGCGCTGTCTCCAGAACCAGGCAAAGTAGGAGAGGCTGAAGAGCAAGAACAGGATGAACCACACTCTGCGCAGAAGGGGTGGAAACTGGAACAGGTCGGGCGTGCCTGCGATTAGGCCGATGAGGAAACAGATGATCCAGCTCACGCCGGTGAGGAGGAGGACGTCCATGAGGTAAGCCCCGAGCCTTATCCAGAACCCCGCCAGCTCCGCCGTCGTTGTCTCCGGGGCCTGCCCCTCATCCTTTACGCTGTACCCTGGAGGCTCCATGTGCCCATTCTAGCATTCACCAGCTACGAGCGTCCAACCTTGGCAGTCCAGAGGCAACCTGGGCCTGTCATCTCGCATGACGTGTGCGGCTTGCATCCTTGAGGTGGCAGGCGCGGGGTGGTCTCAACCAGAGAGTATCTTCTTCAGTGCCTGTAGCTGGTTGAGGTACTTCTTGAGCCGCTTCTCGGTTGCCTCGAGCTCCTCGAGGCTGAGCTTCGTATCGTCAATCTGAGCGGCTATTTTCCACAGGAGCTCGTTGCGCTGGTTGGCTATGTCGGCGTCCATTTTGCCCGGTCCAGTCAATGCTGCGGCCTCGCTTGCGAGCTGGGCCATTGCCTGCTCGGTCTCGCCTATGTCCGCGCCCGGGTTCTTCCTCGTCCTCTCGTCGTCTCGTCGGCCCATGTTTACCTCCAGTCCGGAAAGTGCCCTATTTTAGCACAATCCTGGTCCCGGTTGACCCTAAGCACATCAATCACCCAGCTTCGGCAGGCGCGCCAGGGCCTGCTGGAGGTCTGGTGGCAGGGGAGTGGTGAAGTCCAGGTACTCCGAAGTCATAGGGTGACGGAAAGCCAGCCGTGCGGCGTGGAGGAACTGCCGCGCGAGGTATGGCGACCTGCGGCCGTAGACGCGGTCTCCGGCCACCGGGTGTCCGATGGCGGCCAGGTGCACCCTGATCTGGTGCGTGCGCCCGGTCTCCGGCGTCACCTCGAGCAGTGAGTGGTCGCCGAAGTACTCCGTCACCCGGTAGCGGGTTCGCGCCTCCCTGCCCCCTTCCACCACCCCCATGCGCTTCCGGTTGGCTGTGTCGCGCCCCACCGGCGCCTCTATTGCCCCCGTTTTGGGTGTCACGTGTCCGACGACCAGGGCCAGGTATGTCTTGACCACTGAGCGCGAGCGGAACTGCTCCACCAGGCCCTCATGGGCGGAGGGTGTCTTGGCTACGACCATCAGCCCGGAGGTGTCCTTGTCCAGCCGGTGCACTATGCCCGGCCTTTCCCCACGGGCGCCCTGGTCAATTGAGGGGCAGTGGGCCAGGAGGGCGTTCACCAGCGTGTGCCGGTGCTCGCCTGGCGCGGGGTGGACGGTCATTCCCGCGGGCTTGTCCACCACCAGCAGCTCCGCGTCCTCGTAGACTATGTTGAGGGGGATGTCCTCCGGGAGCGGCACCGCTGGCTCGGGTGGTGGCAGCAGGACCCTGACCGTGTCCCCGGGAGCGAGCCTCAAGCTGGCCTTTGCCCTCCTGTCGTTCACCGTCACCAGCCCCTGCGCGATCAGTTTCTGCAACTGGGAGCGGGACAGTGCGGGGTGCATCCCGGCCAGGAACCTGTCCAGCCGTTCCCCTGTGGACTCTACGGTGAACCGTGCCTCGGTCATTTTCCTTCCGGTGGAGTGGTTGGCGGGGCTTGCCGGCCTAACCTGAGCAGTGTGAAGGCGAGGAGGAAGGTGCCCACGGTTATCGCTGAGTCGGCGACATTGAAGACGAAGAAGCGGAAGCCGTTTTCCAGGCCGATGTCAATGAAGTCGGTCACGTATCCCAGGCGGAGCCGGTCCAGCAGGTTGCCCGCGCTGCCTCCCAGCAGCAGGCTTACCGCCAGGCTTCCCCATATGTTGCGGAGCGGCTGATGACGAATGAAGGTCAGCAGGGCGGCTACGGCGACGATGCCGATGATGGTGAGCAGCAGGGTCTGGTTAGCGAAGAGGCCGAAGGCAGACCCGGTGTTCTGGATGTAGGTGAGGCGGAAGAAGCCCTCCGGCGGCAGTGACTCGGATGGTGAGAGGTGAGACCTTATCCAGAGCTTGCTCGCCTGGTCCGCCGCCACTACCAGGGCGGCGATGCCCAGGGATGACCACAGGAAATTTCGTCCGCCGGAGGCGGGCTGTTTCTGGCTCTGGGTTGGGGTGATGGGCATGGCCTGAATGGGGGGTTGTCCTACCTGCGGCCCCTGACTCCTCTATCGTGGGCCGATTTGCACTTCAGGCAGAGGCTCGCCGTCGGCAGGGCCTCCAAACGTTCTGCGCCGATGGGTTCATGGCAGAGGTCGCAGAGGCCGTAGGTGCCCTTGTCCAGCTTCTGAAGGGCGATGTCCGCGTCTCGGAGGAACTCACTCAGCTTTTTCTCCAGGGCCAGTCGTCTCTCCAGCTCGAAGGTCTCGGTAGCCTCCTCCTCCCTCTTGCCGAAGGGGCTGCCCTCCCGTTTTTCCTCGGGAGATGGCGTGCTCTGCTCCAGGTCGGCGAGCTCCGCCTGCAACTTGTTCCTCTCCTCTTCCAGGCGTTTGCGGATGGTTGACTGCTCCACCTGAGACCCCCGAAAGCGATATGTGTCAGGCCGTCAGCGACGGACTACGAAAAACAGAGCGAAGGACCGGCCCGAGGGATTGGCTATGCTCAGTGTAGCATGTTTCCCGCAGACATACAATCTGGATTCAGGCACTTGGGGGACTAAGCACTGGTTATGCTCGGATGCTCCGAAAGGGGGAGCTCCTTGCGCCGTAGCCACTGCCGACGTAGAATGGGGCCGTGCCGAAAGAACTTGAATTTGGAGTTGCATCTACACTCCGACAAATCGGGTAGCCGCAGTGGCTTTGGTGACGCGGGCAACGGCGGCAACTCCGAGTTTCGATGGACTCCAAAGGCACCGGCTGCGGTCAGTGTGTGGACAGGAGGACCCATGAGCAAGCGAAGGGGAAGTGACCCCCAGGGCGGTGACAAGGTAGCAGATTACCGACACAAGAACGTCACCAGGCTCAACATACCCCCAGCGGGACTGGCAGCGCGCGGCCAGATCGTCAAAGAGAAGAAGCTCAAGTACGCCTACAATCCCCACCTTGCGCCCTCGTTGCGGTTCGACGCGACCGGCAAGGCTGACCGTGTCGAAAAGCTGATTGAGAAGGCCGGAAGGCAGAGGTTGGAACCGGCTGAAATCGCGCTCCTCGAAGAGGCCTTGCGCAACCACGAGCCGTGGCTGGAGTGGGCGGGCAAGCGGGAACAGCAGTGGTGCGTGGCCGACCCCGTGGCCCTGAACATCCACGAGCGCATCTCTACACAGGCGATCCTGCGAGTGGCGAAGCGGCAGGACGTCCAGCGCAGCCTGTTCGCCGACCCTGAGCAGGAGTACCGCGAGGCGGTGCAGTTCTACAAGCACCCCATGGACTGGACAAACCGCATGATACTGGGCGACTCGCTCGCGGTCATGGCCTCGCTGGCCCGGCGCGAGGCGCTGGCGGGGAAGGTCCAGATGATTTACATGGACCCGCCCTACGGCATCAAGTATGCCAGCAACTTCCAGCCGGAGGTAGGCCGCCGCGACGTTAAGGACAGGGACGAAGACCTCACCCGCGAGCCGGAAATGGTCAAGGCCTACCGTGACACCTGGACGCTGGGCGTCCATTCCTACCTGTCCTACCTGCGCGACCGGCTGCTGCTGTGCAAGGAGTTGCTGGCAGATACGGGGAGCATCTTCGTTCAGATCAGTGACGAGAATCTACACCGGGTCAGGGCCATGCTAGATGAAGTTCTCGCCCCTGGCAACTTCATATGCCAAATCGTGGTGAAGAAAACGGGGAGTCTCGAAGGTGACTTCCTCAAGGGGATTTGCGACCACCTACTTTGGTATGCGAAAGACATTCAAAAAGCCAAGCCAAAGTTCAGACAACTCTACGTCGAACGGGATGCCGACAAAGAAGAGGAATTCTCCCCTGACCCGATTACAAGCGCCGGAGCGAGTTCGAACGTCGATGACACGATTGAAGTGCACGGACGCAAATTCCACCCAGGCGCGAATGCACATTGGAAGACCAACGCGGAAGGCTTGCGAAGGCTTCTTGTTGCCGACCGTTTATTGCCTCAACGGACTCAGATTCGATTCAAGAAGTACTACACAGACCTTCCTGTAAAGGCTCTAGGGAGTCTCTGGGCTGACACTGGGGGCGCGTCGAACATGGTCTACGTTGTTCAGACGGCCGAAACGTTACTGGAACGTTGCTTGCTCATGACCACCGATCCCGGCGACCTGGTGCTTGATCCCACCTGCGGCTCCGGTACCACCGCCTACGTCGCTGAGCAATGGGGGCGACGGTGGATCACTATTGACGTGAGCCGGGTGGCGCTGGCGATCGCGCGCCAGCGCTTGCTGACGGCGAAGTACGACTACTACCGGCTGCGACCGACGAGCGCCGAGGATGTGCAGCGCAATCCAGACGGTCCCTGGCTGGCGGACCCCGCGGGACAGATTCAAGGCTCCTGCACCTTCGACTGCAAGACGGTGCCTCACGTCACCTTGAAAAGCATCGCGCAGAACCAGGCGCTGGACCCCATCTTCGAGAAGTGGGAGCCGGTATTGGCCGGGAAATTGGCGGCGCTCAACCTGGCCCTGCGACAGAGTGCCACAAAGGAACTACGCCTGAAATCGCTGCGGAAGCTGGAGGAGAAGCAACGGCGCGAAGGCAAGAAGGCGATAACCCAGGCAGACGAACGGCGCTGGCGGTTGCCGGAGAAGGAGTGGAAGGACTGGGAGGCCCCCTTCGATACGGACCCCGACTGGCCGAAGCCGCTGCAGGAAGCTCTGACCGCTTACCGCAAGGCATGGCGGCAGAAGATGGACGAGGTCAACGCCTGCATCGCCGCGCGGGCCGACCAGGAGGAGCTTGTCGACCAGCCTTACGTCGAGAAGGGCAAGGTGCGAGTCTCAGGCCCATTCACCATGGAGGGCGTCATCCCGGCGGAGGAGAGCATAGCCGATGAAGAGCCACGGGAATCCCCCATTGGCGGGGCGCCGGAACAACTGGAGACCTTCGGCGAGGGCGAAGGGCCGGTGGAGACCGAGGCGCAAAACGCCGAGGCCTATCTCGACCGCATGATACGCCTTCTGCGCGAAGACGGCGTGCGGTTCCCAGATAACAAGGTCGTGAAGTTCAGGACACTGGAAGCCCTGGCCGACGGCTCAACGCTTCACGCGAAAGGCACCTGGGGCAACGGCGATGGCGAGCGGCGGGTGGCTGTGGTCTTCGGCCCGCAGTACGGCCCGCTGACGACGCGAATTGTCGAGGAAGGCGTCCGCATCGCGGCCCGACGCGGCTACGACGACCTCGTCTTCGCGGCGTTCAGCTTCGATGCCTCAGCACAGGTGACCATCCAGGAAGTGGAGGACCCGGACATCAAGCTCCACATGGCGCAAATCCGCCCGGACGTGAATATGGGCGACTTGCTCAAGACGACGGTTTCGAGCCAGCTTTTCACCATCTCCGGCTCGCCGCGGACTCGCGTAGAGCAGCAAGAAGACGGAGAATTCGTCGTGCATATGGAGGGCGTGGACATCTACGACCCGGTGACCAACTCGGTGCGCTCGACCGGAGCGGAGAAGGTCGCGGCCTGGTTCCTCGACAGCGACTACGATGGACGCTGCTTCTGTGTTTGCCAGGCGTTCTTCCCCGACAAGAGTGCCTGGGAGAAGCTGGGTAAGGCCCTTGGCGGCGCTTTGGATGGAGATGCCTTTGCCAGACTGTCCGGAACGGTCTCGCTGCCGTTCCCGGCAGGCGGGCACAAATGGATTGCCGTCAAGGTGATTGACCCGCGCGGGAACGAAGTAGTGCGAGTTCACAAGCTGGATGGGAGATACGCCCCTTGAGTAAAGCAGAATGCATTATGCTATACTCAAGTGGTTTTGTTGACATCAGGCTTTACTCAAGATGAAACCTTGTGTGCCAGACAAGCTTCCACTGAAGACGATAGAGTGGGAACCGCTGATTCCATTGATTGGCGGGGCGAACCGCGCTCTGGCGTACTATGATGGTATTCTGTACGGCTTGCCCAATCCTGATGTCCTGCTTTCACCTCTGACTACTCAAGAAGCGGTGATCTCTTCGAAGATCGAGGGCACACAGGCTACTCTGGGAGAAGTGCTCAAATTCGAGGCGGGCGAGGCGCCGCAAGAGGAATCCCGACGGCTGGACATCGAAGAGATCATGAACTACCGTCGCGCTATGCGGTTGGTGGAAGATAAAATGCGGAGCCGCCCTTTCTCCTTGAATCTGCTCAAGGAATTGCATGCTGTTTTGTTGACTGGCGTCAGGGGCCGCGACAAAGCGAAGGGGCAATTCCGCACCACGCAGAACTGGATCGGTGCACCCGGTTCGCCCATTGAGGAGGCCAGCTTCGTGCCACCCGCTCCCATGTCTCTAATGGAGTACCTGGATAACTGGGAGAAATACTACCACCTCGACCGGCCCGACCCTTTGGTGCAATTAGCAGTTGTCCACGCCCAGTTTGAAATTATCCATCCCTTCCTCGATGGCAACGGCCGTCTAGGGAGAATGATAATCCCCTTGTTCTTGTACGAAAAGCGCCTGTTGTCCCGCCCGATGTTCTACATTTCAGGCTACCTGGAAGAACATCGCGACAAGTATATCAATCGTCTTCAGGCCCTATGTTTGGAGCCGGGCGCATGGAATCGATGGACAGAGTTCTTCCTTTTGGCTCTCCGTGAGCAGGCGCAGGCCAACGCGGCGAAGGCGCGCCAGATCATTGACTTGTATGAGCGGCTCAAGAGACAGGTCATTGACCTGACGCATTCGCAATTCGCTGTGCCACTGCTCGATCATATGTTCAAACAGCCTGTGTTTCAAAGTAATAGCCTGGACAGTCGCCCCGACATGCCGACCAAAGCGGCCATACTAGCCATGCTGAACAAGCTTAAGGAAGCGGGTGTCTTGAAAGTCTTGCGCAAGGGTTCGGGGCGTCGGCCGCAAGTGCTGGCTTTTGCGGAACTAATCAATTTGTGTGAGGGGAAGGAAGCAATTTAGTGGCCACCGCATCTTCCAGCGAGTCCGTCCTTATCCAGCCAGTTGAAAGCCCGGTAATCTGCAAACCGTATTATGAGCCGGACCATTACTGGGAATATGATCGCACCACCGGACGCGCTACCAAGCAACCGGGGCGGCGGCCCGCCGCATACTGGTACAAGCTGAGCGATGATGAGGTCCGGCAGCAGAGACTGCCGCTTCACTACCGGGATGCGCGCGGCGACGAAATTCGCCTTGAGCTTGAGGAGGGGCGCCGGGAACTGGTGCTCGTCAACAAGCTCCGCAGCGATGTCAAACGCTGGCGGAACTCCAACTGGGAGGGCGCAACGAATGTCACCAAGGACTTGCTCCGGCACTGGGGCAGAAAGGACCGCGCACGCCGGTTGTTCTTCTGTCAGTTGGAGGCTGTCGAAACGATCATCTTCCTGAATGAGATTCGCGGACTTCGCAAAGACGGCAAGAGGGGCAAACCGCGCTGGAACCCGGATTTCGCAGACGCCGACTTCGACACCCTGCTTGACCGGCCTTTCGAGCCCGACTATCACCCGTTGTCGCGCATGGGCTGCAAGATGGCGACCGGCAGCGGCAAGACGGTTGTCATGACGATGCTGATTACCTGGGCTTTCTGCAACCGGGCTCGGGTGCCGAGCGATGAGCGCTTCCCCAACGCGGCGCTTGTGTGTTGCCCGAATCTCACCATCAAAGAGCGGTTGCAGGTCTTGCGAACCGACAGCCAGGCCGATGACTATTACACGCAGTTTGACCTCGTCCCACCTCAGTACCGCGACCTTCTGCGGACTGGCAAGGTCCTGGTGACGAACTGGCACTATTTCGCACCGGAATCCGAGCACAGCGAGAGCGGCAAGAGCTACGCGGTGGTCAAAAAGGGCGAAGAGACAGACGAGGCTTTTGCCCGTAACCGCCTGGGCGAGCTTTTCGAGCGCGGCCCAATTATGGTCCTAAACGACGAAGGCCATCATGCCTACCGGCCTGCTCCCATTTCCGAGAAAGAAGCGCGGACGACCGATGCCGAGGCCAAGAAGGAACGAGAGCAGGCCACAATCTGGGTCCAAGGCCTGGACCGGATCAACAAAGCCTGCGGCGTCAAGTTCTGTGTGGACCTTTCGGCAACGCCGTTTCACATCCAAGGCAGCGGTTACCCGGAGGGCGAGCCGTTTCCGTGGATTGTCAGCGATTTCGGCCTTGTTGACGCCATTGAGAGTGGGATCACGAAGATTCCCCGCCTGCCGGTCAGTGACACGACGGGCCAACCCGACCCGAAATACTTTCGCCTGTGGCGGAACATAACCAGGGACCTGGCCGCCGCTCAGCGGCTTTCCAACAGACGCCCGAAACCGGAAGTGGTGTGGGAACGCGCGCAGGATGCGCTGGTCCAGTTGGCGGGGGAGTACAAGAAGACCTTCGAGGCCGTTCAGCA
>JBFMDE010000017.1:0-29656 GCA_040754215.1 Chloroflexota bacterium | reverse complement strand
AAAAGGCTTGCTGGCCCTGCTGGCCAAGGAGTTGCCAAAGGATGCCCAGGGCAATGTCCTCTCCTCCGGCATAACCACAACCAATACTACTGAGGCAAACAGGAAAGCCCTGTGGAACTACTGGATAGTCGCCAACGATGGCAGTTACGGCATCCACAACACCTCCTTCGCGGTGCAGGTGCTCCAGACAACCATCAAAGAGCTGACCGGCAAGGCGGTGGGAGCTGAGGCCAAGGCCATGCCCAAGATCCCTGCAGGGCATGCCACGTCCAACTGCAACGTCTGCCACGAGCCGGGCCTTGCTGGAGCTCCCAAGTGGCCTGCCGACCATGCTGGGCGCACCCCGGAGACCTGTACTACCTGCCATCAGAAGGCTTGACGTCAGTACCGATTGCCACTCGTTGGAGCAAAGATGGGGTAGCTCGCAAGGCTACCCCGTCTTCTTGTCCACTGAGGCCCCGAAGACGAGAGATTGCCACATTCGCATGGGTTGCCGTTTGCCCCAGCATTCACCAATCCGTATAATGGTTAAATCGTGGTAAAAAGGAGACCTGAGTGCAAGTCAGGAAGAGCTATCTCATAGGTGGCGTCCTGGTGGCCGTGGCCTTCGGCACGCTGCTGCTCAACGGGCTGAAGAACATGTCTTCCTACTACTACGAGATAGGCGAGCTGAACTCTTCACAGCTCACGGTAAGCGAGTTCAAGGTCAGGGCTGCCACCATCGGTGACAGAGAGGTAACGGTCATCGGCAGAGTGACCGACTCGCCCATAGCCCACGATGAGGGAGCCCAGCTTACCAGGTTGTCCATCACCGATGGCAGGCAAGACCTGACCATCAGCTACACGGGCAATACTCCGGGAGCCCTCCGTGCAGGAATAGAGGCCGCCTTCAGGGGCAGGCAGAGTCCCGGTGGTACCTTCGGTGCTACCTGGCTTACCACCTCACCCAAGGAGGTGAAAGTAAGGGGGATGGTAGCCGACGCGCCCATAACCTGGGATGTAAACTCCAGACAGACAAGGTTCACCATCACCGGGTATTACACGGTGAGCGCACTCAGGGAATGGCAAACGTCCATTGGCGATAGGGAGGTGAGGGTCATTGGCAATGTCGTCAACAGGCCAGTGACCTGGGACCCGGGCAAGACCCAGACCACGTTCGCTGTGACCGATGGCAGACAAGAACTGTCGGTCGCATACCAGAACGCCATTCCTGACAGCATCCGCGCTGGAGCGGAGGTCGTCCTGGTAGGCAAGAGTAGGTCTGACGGCACGCTCGAGATGACTGGCCTCACCACCCGCGCCGAGCAGGAGCTCGTGGTGGTATATAACGGCTCCGTGCCCGACATCTTCGACGTCGGAGTCGAGGTGGTGATAGACGGCAAAAAGGGCGCAGACGGCATATTCAGGGCAAGCCTGTTGACCACCAAGTGCGCTTCGAAGTACACCCCACCCTCCACCCAGAGGGTCCAGTAGCGAAAGGCCGCGACAACTCTCTCCGAGCCCGAGCGGGTACACCTGAAAGAGAAGTGCTGAATGATAGCCGACCTGGGTTACATTGCCATCTTCCTGGCGCTGGCCACCTCTGTCTACTCGGCAACGGCCTTCGTTCTCGGAGCCACTCGCCAGCAGCCTGCGCTGGTGCAGAGCGCCCGCAATGGCACCTACGCCGTGTTCGGACTCGTCTCCATCGCCTCCTTCGCCCTGCTATATGCCCTGCTGGCCCGTGATTTCCAGCTCTCCTATGTAGCGTCCTACACCAGCCGTGCGACATCGGTCGTCTATACCATAGCCGGGTTCTGGGCGGGCAATGCCGGCTCACTCCTCCTCTGGAGTTGGCTGCTGGCCCTATGTGGGGCCATAGTCCTGTGGCAGAACCGACGCAAGAATCAGGAGCTTATACCATACGCGTCACTGACAATCCTTGTCACTCAAGCCCTCTTCCTCGCCCTCATGGTCTTCACGGCCAACCCGTTCCAGAAACTGCCTGCTATCCCTGCAGATGGACAGGGCCTCAACCCGCTCCTAGAAAATCCGGGCATGTTGTTCCATCCCACCACTCTACTGGCAGGCTACGCGGGCTTCACCATCCCCTTCGCCTTCGCTGTCGCCGCCCTGATTACCCGTAGACTAGACCATCAATGGCTGGCTACCACACGAAACTGGACGCTGGTCTTCTGGCTGCTGCTCGGCATCGGGAATGTGCTCGGCATGCAGTGGGCATATGTAGAGCTGGGATGGGGTGGCTACTGGGCCTGGGACCCGGTTGAAAACGCGGGGCTGATGCCATGGCTTACTGCCACCGCTTTCCTTCACTCTCTCATGGTACAGAGACGCGGTGGAATGCTGAAGGTGTGGAACATGTCCTTGATCGGGGCCACCTTCTTCCTGGCTATATTCGGCACCTTCATCACCCGTAGCAACATACTGAGCTCGGTACATACCTTCGGCGAATCAGGACAAGGCCCCTTCTTCCTCTTCTTCATCACTGCAGGCATCATCCTCTTCACTGCCCTCGTGGTTTCCCGACTATCAGACCTGCGAAGCGAGCACCAGATGGAGTCCCTGCTCTCACGAGAGGCGAGTTTCCTTTTGAACAACCTTGTCCTCGTCGCCGCTACCGTGGTCATCCTCCTGGGCACGATGCTCCCCTTGTTCAGCCGAATCCTGGCAGGAAAAGAGGTAACGGTAGGGGCAACATTCTTCAACTCCGTGGCCGGGCCGATACTGGTGGTGTTGGTCCTGCTGATGGGCCTATGTCCTCTCATAGGTTGGTACCGCACCTCGCCGGGCAAGTTGCTGAACAACCTCCTCACCCCGCTCTATGCAGCGTTGGCGACAGCCATCGTCCTGCTGACGCTGGCACTGGTCCGGGTCATACCACTGAAACCATACGCCGTGGCCACGTTCAGCATCTGTGCCTTCGCCCTCACCACCGTCTTCCTGGAATGGGGTCGGGGGACAAGGGCAAGGCACAGAATTCACGGTGAGAACTACTTCCGAGCCTTCATTTCACTCATCGGGAAAAGCAGGGCTAGATACGGCGGGTATTTTGTTCACATAGGAATCGTCCTCATCGCTATGGGCATCGGCGCCTCCTCTGCCTACAGTATTTCCGAGGAGTTTACCCTGGCACCCGGCGGTTCGATGAAGGTCGGGCAGTATACGCTGAGATACGAAGGCCTGGACCAGTACCCAACCCCGAAACAGATGGTCGTCTCTGCCGGCCTGTCAGTCACGAATGGACAGAGGGCGGCTGGTCACATGGAAGCGAAGAGATATTTCAAGTCCAACTTCAACCCGGTGAGCGAGATCGGCCTGCGTAGCGGAGTATCCGAAGACCTCTATATAATCCTTATGGGCTGGGACGAGAGCGGGTCGGCTGCCTTCAAGGTATTGGTCAACCCGCTGGTGCTCTGGATATGGGTCGGCGGCGGCTTGATGCTTGGTGGCACGTTCATAGCCCTGTGGCCAACGCAGCGGAGGAACGCGGAGGAGTGACAGTGACCACCCTTATCCTGGTCGTGCTCTCCCTCGCCGTCATAGCCTTCGTTGCCGTCCCTTTACTACGTCGAGGGCACGGGGAAGGAAGTGGACCGCGTGTCGCGGCAAGCACGGACGATGCTATCGAGAAAGAGGTGCTGAGGCTGCGGAAGCATGGGGACGACTGCCCGAATTGTGGCAAGAGGGTAATGCAGGGTGTCAAGTATTGTCCCGCCTGTGGGGCGAAAGTCAGCGCCCGTGTATGCCGACGGTGCAACGCACCATACGGTTCCGGAGACCGTTTCTGCCGCCAGTGCGGCGCACCACTGGCTCAGGAGTCAAAGTGAAGACAAGGCTGGGCTGCTCGCGTTGGGCGTGCCGTGCCACAACCATTGCACTGGCGATGCTGGCCGCAACCATCCTGAGTACACCAGCGTTCGCAGAGGAGCAACCCGGCATCACCGGTCAGGTGGTGAACCGTACAGCCGATGGTCAAACGGTAGGCGGTCTGGAGGTTACCCTCATCACCTACATCAACGGCCAGCAATCATCGCAGCAAAAGACTACCTGTGACGACCAGGGCGGGTTCGAGTTCAGAGGTCTCTCCGCAGACCCCTCCTATGCCTACGAGGTGTATGTCAGCTATCAGGGCGTGGAATACACCAGCCCACGTCTCGTCCTTAAGCCTGAGGAGCCCATCCAGAGCATGGAACTCAGCGTCTACGAGACCACCGAGGATGACAGCGCAATCGAGACAGTCAACTCGCACATGGTGCTGTACCTCGACCAGGGTACAATCCAAGTCCTGGAGGTCTGGAGGTTCGTCAACGCGGGAGACAGGACCTACATCGGCTCCCTGGTGAAAGAGACGAGGCACACCCTGCAATTCACCCTTCCCCGTGGCGCCCAGGACATCCTCTCAGGCGACGGCTTCGACCCACAGTTCACCGATAGCGGCATGGCTGATACCCTGCCACTTCCACCAGGTATCAGGGACATCTCTTTCACCTACCTGATACCCTACTCCTCAGCCAGTATGACCGTATCCCGACAAACTGACTACCCCGTGGTGTCCTTCGGACTGCTGGTGCAAGACAAGGGAGTCCAGGTCAAGACCGTTGCACTCGCCCCGTCCGAACCACTCACCATAGCCGATTCCAGGTTCCTCTACTTCGTGGGTCAGAACCTGGCACGTGGCACAGACATAGACATCTCGCTCACTGGACTTCCCATGCCAGCGCCCGATGGCACATCTTCTTCAGAAGGCGTCCCCTGGCAGTGGCTGGCAGGGACGGCCGTAGCGCTGGCCTTGATACTGGGGGCCGCCGCCTATGCGCGGCTCAGACGAGGACCAGGGACAATCGCGATACAGGCTCCCAAAGGAATAGCGGACGCACCAGAATCAGAGCGAGAGGCACTGCTCCTTCAAATCGCCAGTCTCGACAACGACTTCGATGCCGGCCGAGTCGGAGAACAGGAATACCGTGCCCGCCGTTCCCAACTGAAGGCCCGCGTCATCGAGCTTACCCAGCAAGCAGAACGAGGGAGTCACGGATAGTTGGCCACAGAGACCACCCCATCTACTCTGGCCATTGAGGTCGAAGCCGTTACCAAGGCCTTCGGACCGCGGCTAGTGCTCAAGGGGATTGACCTCGCCCTGGACCGGGGTGACTTCCTCGTCCTCTTCGGGCCCAACGGGGCAGGCAAGACGACCCTCATCAGGATACTCTCCACCATCAGCCGTCCCACCACGGGGAGGGTGAGCATCGCCGGCTTCGATGCGAAGAGAAAACCAGTGGAAGCCCGCCGCCTCATCGGCATGGTCAGCCACGACACCATGCTCTACCGGGACCTCACGGCCTACGAGAACCTGAGGTTCCTTGGCAAGATGTACGACGTGCCCGAGCTCGAGGAACGAATACATTCTCTGATGACACGCGTGGGGCTGGCACCAAATCTTCACCAGCGTGTGGGCACCTTCTCCCACGGGATGATGAAAAGGCTTTCCATAGCTCGAGCCTTCCTCCACGACCCGCCCGTCCTGCTCCTGGACGAGCCTGAAACCGGGCTGGACCAGCAGGGTATCTGGATGCTGACGGAGACGCTGCATGCCCTGGGCAGTGAGAAAAAGGCAGTCGTCATGACCACGCACAGCCTGGAGCACGGCCTCAGAGGAGGAACCCGCATTGCCATCCTTGCCCGTGGCAAGATAGTGTACCAGGAGGCCACGCGCCACGTTGACCGTGGCCGGTTTTCCGAGATATACCGGGAGTGTACCGAGGCAACGCGATGACCCAGTTCAGCAGAAAGGTACTGGCCCTGGTGTGGAAGGACATGCTTAGCGAAGCACGTACCAAGGACATATTCACCTCGGTATTCGTGTTCGCCCTGCTGACGGTGCTCATCTTTAGCTTTGCCCTGGAGCCGGGTTCAGAGACTACCTCCCTGGTAGCTCCAGGAATGCTGTGGGTTGCTTTTACCTTCGCCGGCGTCCTGGGGTTCGGCCGCTCCTTCGTCCTGGAAAAGGAGCATGGTTGCCTGGACGGCCTCATGTTATGCCCCGTGGAGCGAGAGGTCATCTACTGGGGCAAGGCCATAGGCAACCTCGTCTTCATGCTCATGGTGGAGGTGGTAGTTTTGCCCATCTTCTATCTCCTGCTCAACCTGCCGCTGGACTCCCTCCCCCAGGTTGTGCTCATCGTGCTGCTTACCACTATTGGCTTCGTCTCCGTGGGCACCCTTTTCTCCGCCCTCGCCGCCAACACCCGGGCCAGGGACGTAATGCTCCCTATTCTCTTCCTGCCAGTCGTAGTCCCCCTGGTCATCGCCGCCGTCAAGAGCACAGGGCTGATACTCCAGGGCTCTCCCTGGGCAGACCTATGGTCGTGGTTACAGATAATACTGGCTTTCGACGTCATATTCTTGGTGATTTCCTCGCTTGTCTTCCCCTTCGTCCTGGAGGGCTAGGCCATTATCATAAGAAACGAAACCGATAGGAGTTCGCCATGAAAAGAAACAGCTATTCCTGGGATGCAGTGTTGATGGCCGCCAGCTTCTTTCTCCTCGCCGGCGCGTTGTACCTGGTCTTCATGTGGGTACCGACATCAGCGACCTCACTGGAGGGAATCGCGCAAAGGATCTTCTACTTCCATGTGCCGCTGTGGTGGGTCGCCTTCCTCGCATATGCGGTGACGTTCATCAGCAGCCTGGTCTACCTTGCCAGACGCGGCGCATCATGGGACAACCTGGCATGCAGCGCCGCAGAGATAGGGACGGTGTTCGTGACCCTGGGGCTCATCACCGGCATCATCTGGGCCAAGCCCGCGTGGTCCGTGTGGTGGACATGGGACCCGCGCCTGACCACAGCGCTGGTGCTGTGGTTCATATACATTGGCTACTTCTTGGTACGCGCCTACGCACCCGCCGCGCAGGCGCGCAACTTCGCCGCCGTCATTAGTATCATCGGCACCGTTGATTCATTCATCGTGTTCATGGCCATCCGCTGGTGGCGCACCCAGCACCCATCGCCGGTAGTTGGGACCGGAGGCGGCTTGGCCCCTGAGATGTTGTTCACGTTCATGGTCAGCCTGGCAGCCTTCACCCTCCTCTTCGTCTTGCTGATGAGGCTCCGGACCACACTACGGGCCACGCAGGAGCAGGTGACGGCGCTGAGGCAAGCAGAGGAATGAGATGGAACTACAGTATGCTGAACGACAACCCCTGGAGGTCCGATGATGGAGAACTTCTGGTATCTGTTCGCTGCCTATACCGTGATCCTGGTGGTCCTCTTTATCTACGTGTTCCGCATCTTCGTGGCACAGAGGAAGGTCCAGGACGAACTGGATACTCTAAAACGGGCCAGGAAGTAACCAGACAGGTATCTGTCACTGGAGCCGACGCGGTTCTGACCGACCCATCGGGAACGGCGCCTTCTACTCTTCTTGCCAGGCCCCCTCGCCAACGAGGGGGACAAAACGGCAACCTGCCAGACTCTCCCTGGAAACACCGGTTTCCGTTTTCACTACTCTGAGCAGGTCCTGGTCATACCGAGAACCCACCGGGATGACCATACGACCCTGCACAGCCAGTTGGGCCACCAGTTCATCGGGCACGCCAGGCGCCCCTGCCGTGACCATGATGGCGTCATAGGGCGCCCCTGGTTCCCAGCCCAGGGTCTCCTCCGCCACGTGGACCTCTACATTCTTATAGCCCAGCTTCTCCAGCAGGCGCCTGGCCACCTCAGCTAGCTGTGGCAGGCGCTCTACAGTCACCACGTAGCCTGCCATCTCAGCCAGTATCGCCGCCTGGTAGCCACTGCCCGTTCCCACTTCGAGCACCTTCTCGCTACCCGTCAACTGCAGTGCCTCGGTCATCAGGGCGACGATATAGGGCTGGGAGATGGTCTGCCCCGCCCCTATGGGGAGCGGCCTGTCCTCGTAGGCCATGTCAATGATCTCAGGCGGCACGAACAACTCGCGTGGTATCCGCGACATGACCTCGATGACTTTCTTGTCCTGGATACTCAACGATAGGTGCCGCATCAATGTCCTGCGCGCCACCTCGAAGTTCAAAGTCCGGCGAAGACCTCCATCACAAGGGAATCGGACAACGTGGTCACATCAGCCGCCACCCAGGTGCGGGTGAGGAAGCGTCACGACAGCAATCTGGGGAGAAACAGAGCCAGTATGATGATGACCACCGTTATCGCTCCAGCGGTGATCCCGATCCTCTTCAAGTCACCCAGGACATATTCAAATCGAGGAGTCTTTCCAGAGGCGGCGGCAACCTTAGGTGCCTGGCCCCTCTCCGATGTCGCCACAGGTTTGGGCTGCGGTGACGCAGCAGCAGCCGGGGCCGTGGCGGCAGGCCTGGCCCTGGTCGGTGTCCCGCGCCTCTTGGCACGAGGCCGTGACCTCGGTCGGATCCTTCCAGACTTGGGCGACATATCTACCTACTTCCTTCCTTCAAGATACCGTCGCTCCAGTTCGGCGATACGCGCCACATTGGTCGCGTCCTCACCATCCCCTGGGGACGCAGAAAACCAGGCGTCGAGTATTTCCCCGGCCACTGGAACTGAGGTCAGACGCAGGCTCAACGCCAGCACATTTGCGTGATTCCACCGCCGGGCTCCGGCAGCCGTTGCAGCATCAGCACAGAGCGCCGCCCTTACGCCGGGGACCTTGTTGGCTGCGATGGTAACCCCTGTGCCCGTCCAGCACATCAGCACTCCCTCATCACATCGTCCGTCGGCCACGCTCTCCGCCACCTGTACAGCCACACCAGGCCAGGGCACAGCCTCATTCCTCAGCGCTCCGTAGGTCTCTACCCTGAAACCCCTCTTTTCCAGCTCCCTGAGCACGAAATCACTGAGTTCGGTGCGCTCATCGCTGCCCACAGCCAGCTTCATATGCCTTACCCGATGCACTTACCCCGATATATCACCCGCCTCCTGGCTCCGTGAGGGGCGACCACTGACCATCTGAGCATAGGTATGGACCATCGATGAATTCGTGTGTCCCAGGATCTGCTGTACTGAGCTCGCGCTGGCCCCACCGCTCAGCATGCGAGCAGCCATACTATGACGCAGAGTATGTGGCGTCACATTGGGACCAAGTCCTGCACTCCGGGCGTACTCCTTCAATATCTGCCATACACCCTGACGGGTGAGACGACCGCCGCGTCGGTTGACAAACAACGCGGTCTCTTTATCGTTCTCCAGAAGCTCAAACCGGGCAGATTCCACGTACTCCCGCAACACTAGAACCACATCCTCAGGTATAGGCACTATCCGCTCCCTGTCCTTTCTGCCCACGCAGCGCACACAGTGCCTCTCACAGTCAACATCGTCCCAGTTCAGAGCGACGAGCTCACCAACACGCAACCCACCGCCGTAGAGCAACTCCAGCATGGCGCGGTCACGCAGGCCTTCCGGAGTACTCAGCTTGGCCGGCTGTGCCATAAGGCGACGTGCCTCCGCCTCTGAAAGCGTCCGTGGTGGCACCCTCTTCAATCCTCCCGATACCAGATTCTCGGCTGGACTCCTGTCTATCTTGCCCCGCTTCAGGAGATAGTTGAAGAAAGACTTCGCGGCGGCGCTCTTGCGGGCAACTGTCGCCGGAGCATAAGTCTTTTCCTCCAGGCTGAGCAAAAAGCCCGAGAAGAGGTGCTGGTCCACCTGGGCCCACCACATGGCAGACCCTTGCCTGGGCAGACCGTTCTTCTCTACGAACTCCGTCAACTGGTGTAAGTCATTGCGATAGGCTGTGATGGTGTTGTGCGATACTCCTTTTTCCTTGGTCAGATGATGAATGAATGCATCAACTTCTCTAATCACGGCGCCCCTCGACCTCTAGATTCCCCAGGAAACGCTCTCCCGCGCTGCAAATTCGGCGTCTTCCACCGTCACCAGTGCTTGTGTGCCGGGAATCACTCCACGGACCCGTAACCCGGGGTCCCAAAATCCTCCCTATTCTAGCACAGTTTGTTGCCATAACTTAAGTCCCACCAGCTCTGGCCCCAGGAGATTTTCCCTGCAATCCCGCGCATGCTAGAATTCCATTTGATGCCGTCAGTCCAGGTACGAGAACGACTCAGAGCCCTTCCGTCAGAGCCAGGCGTCTACCTCTTCAAAGATGCCAGGGGCCGTATCATCTACATAGGTAAGGCCGCGCAGTTGCGCAGCCGCGTCGGCTCATATTTCGGCTCGCGCTCAGGCTTCAGTACCAAGTTATTGCGCCTGGTAGAGCAAGTCGCAGACTTCGAGTTCTACGTAACCTCCTCCGAGGAAGAAGCACTCGTCCTGGAACTGAACCTGATCAAGAGGTTCCGCCCTCGCTACAACATCAGTCTCAAAGATGACAAGAGCTTCCCCTACCTGAAGATAGACCTGGCAGATGACTTCCCCAGAGCGATAATCACACGGAGAGTACGACAGGACGGGGCACGCTATTTCGGCCCCTTCGCCAGCGCCCACTCGGTGCGCACCACAATGCACTTGATCAGGAAGATCTTCCCCTTCCGCTCCTGTGCCAAGCCCCTGACAGGCCGCGAGTCGCGGGCATGCCTGGACTACCACATCCGACGTTGTCTCGGCCCATGTATCGGCGCCGTGACCAAGGAGGAATACGCCGCCCTCGTCCGGCAGGTCATCCTCTTCCTCGAGGGACGACAGGGCGCTGTTTTGCGGGAGCTCCACCGCCAGATGGGGCTGGCATCCAGCCGGCTTGAGTACGAAAAGGCCGCCCTGCTGCGGGACCAGGTACGTGCCGTGGAACGGGTCATCGAGGGGCAACGTCTTGCCACAACTGCCAAGGGAACGCAGGACGTGGTCGCCTTCACTCACGCCGGGGACGCCTGTGTTGCACAGGTGTTCTTCATCCGTAACGACAAGGTGACCGGAAGGGAATGCTTCACGCTCGAAGGTACCGGCGACGAAATGCCCGACAAGATAATGTCCAGCTTCATCGAGCAGTTCTACAGCAAGGCAACCACTGTCCCGCCACTCCTGCTCCTCCAGCACCCCGTAGAGGACACCAGGGTCGTCCAGCAGTGGCTTTCGAAGAAGAGAGGCGGCCCTGTCCGGCTGGTCGTGCCACACCGCGGCAACAGGAAACGCCTGGTGGACATGGTGGCGGAGAATGCCCGCCAAGAGATGGAGCAGCGCAAGGCCAGGGGATTAGCAGCCCCAGAGGACATGCTCAGGGCCCTGACATTGCTGGCAGAAGCCTTACACCTGCCAAGGCCCCCACAGCGAATAGAGTGCTATGACATCTCGGACGTCGCCGGCACCTCGGCAGTAGGAAGTATGGTGACCTTCGAAGAGGGCATGCCCAAGCGTCCCCATTACCGACGCTTCCGCATCAAGACCGTGGAGGGTGCCGATGACTATGCCATGATGCGCGAGGTGCTGCGACGGCGCTTCCGGCGAGGCCCAGCAGCCACAGTGCCATCAGGCCCCTGGGCCATCACACCGGACCTGGTACTGATTGATGGTGGCAAGGGACACCTGAACGCTGCCATCGAGTCTATGAAGGAGGTTGGGGCAGGTTCAATCCCTGTGGCCTCCATCGCCAAGGAATACGAGGAGGTCTTCCTGCCAGGACTCTCCGGGCCCATCGTGCTTCCAGACAATTCACCGGCACTCTACCTGCTCCAGCGCATCCGCGACGAAGCCCATCGCTTCGCCCTCAGCTATCACCAGAGGCTGCGTGGCAGGGCATCGAGGGCATCCCTACTGGACACCATACCTGGCGTCGGGCCGAAACGTAGACGTGCCCTGCTCAAGCGCTTCGGCTCAATAAGGGCGGCGACAGAGGCCTCGCTGGACGACCTGGCCTCAGTGCCAGGCATGACTCGCGCCATTGCAGAGAGGGTGAAACAGTACCTGCACGGCTACGAGGTTTGAGGACTACCCTATGAAGTACTGCGTCACTTATCCATCCAGTTTCGAGAGGTCGAATACCATCCCATCGCGTGCGGCCAGGACTTGCACACCCACCTCCTCCGTGAGCCTCTGAGCTAGCTCCCAGGGCCGTGCCGCCCAGACAGTACGGCCAAAATGAGTGAGGATTGCCGCCCTTGGCTTTATCGCCATTACAAGCGCTTTCGCCTCGGCGAGCGACAGATGGTCATAGGGACTCCCACCCTCCAGCCTGACCACGTGGATGACCAGCAGCTCACCCCGGTAGTGCTGCGCCAGTCCCTCGAAGTACCTGGTGTCGGTAACCCAGGAAAAGGTATGGCGTGGGGTAGTAAACACGAAGCCGTATGTCTCCACACCATGAATATGCCGCACCGGCGTCTCGAAAACTACGTCGCCGATGGCGTACTTGCCACCTTCCCTCAGGACCTCAATCCGCTCCGGAAGGTTGCGCAGATAAAAGAAGACCACTGCGTCCTGACCCTCCAGAGCATCTGAGGGCGCGAAGAGCACGCCCTTCCTGCGGCGTGCAGCATCGGTCATCGCCTCTATCATGACGTTCACGTCCGAAGCATGGTCCAGGTGCTTGTGCGAGAGGACTATGGCGTCCAACTGTGAGGGGTCAAGCTTCCGCTTGGTGGTCTGGACTATGCTGCCAGGACCAGGGTCGAGCAGTATCCTGATACCACCCAGGTCAAGCCAGGCTCCACCGGAGGCGAGTATCTGACGGGCGACCACCACCCTGGCGCCTCCGGTACCCAGAAACGTGATGACATCCGTCTGCTCGCCCATGACACTCCCTTTTCTCAACACACCAACCTAGTATATCATTGTCCCGACGGCAGGTGAGTTTAAGGCTCAGACCTGCCAGCCAAAGTGAAGGACTCCTGGCAGTGCTGGAAGAGAAACACGTAGTGACCTGTTTCCTGCGACATGGCGGCAGGATACTGCTGCTGCGACGCAGCCAGCAGGTCGGCACATACCAGGGAAAGTGGGCAGGGGTAAGCGGCTACCTCGAGATGAATGACGATGAACAGGCTCGCACCGAGATCGAGGAGGAGACTGGGCTGGGTCAGGGCGACATCGCCCTGGTGAAAAAAGGGGCGCCACTCGAGGTCATAGATGGGGCACTGAGCAGAAAATGGGTGGTACACCCCTATTTGTTTGACATCTCGGACCCTGCCATGGTGCGCATAGACTGGGAACACAAGGAGGCATGCTGGGTCAATCCTGGTGACCTTGACCGGTATCCCACCGTCCCCGGGTTGAAGCAGACATGGGAACGTGTAGCCGGAGGACAGGAACTCGAAGGCAAGGCTGGGCACAAAGCCATATGAGAATCGCCGTGGTCTCGGACACCCACGCCTCAGACATTGACGAACTATCTCCGGAGATACTGGACGCTCTGAGAGGAGTTGACCTCGTGGTGCACGCCGGCGACTTCACCAGGAGGTCAGTGCTGGAGGGACTGCGGCGGCTGGGAAACTTCATCGGCGTCCATGGCAATTGCGATGAGGCGTGGCTCAGGAAGGAGTTGCCGGAGAAACAGGTCCTGGACATCGCGGGGAAGAGGGTCGGCATCACCCACGGGTACGGGCCACCAGTGGGGCTGGAGCAGCGTGTGGCACAGGAATTGCCCGGCGCAGAGGTCATAATCTACGGCCACTCTCACGTGCCAAGATGCGAGTCCATTCACGGGGTACTCTACTTCAATCCCGGCACCAGTGGCGAGCGGTTCACTGCAGCGTACCGGTCGTTCGGGATAATCACAATCGGCAGGGACATCACCGGAGAAATCATCCGCCTGCGCTGACTCCAACTGTCATGTTTCCTCAACCCACTCCAGGCGTGGCTGTGAACCTACCCGAAGCGGCAGGCTCAGAATCCGCCCCATCTGGCGCGCGTTGACCACAGCCTTGTCCTCATGGCAGTTGTTGAACAGGACGTGCAACTGCCGTGTCCTTGCTGAGAGCCCGATGATGCGGGGTACCCACTCTGCAAGCTCCACCTCTGAGTACCGGTAGTTGAAGCGCCCCGCAGCGCCGATGCCCCTCCTCTCCCAGGTCTCTCTATTCCTGCCATGGAAACGCACCACGCCCACCTCCGAGGTGGCCTCGGCCAGCGGTGGCACTGAGGACCTGAAACCCTGTGGGCCATCAACGCAGACAAAGGACAGGCCACTCCCGGAGAGCAACGCAAAGGTCTCCTCCCTACGCTCCTCATCCAGCCAGGCCCCCGACCTGAACTCCACTGCCAGACGGTACTGCGGCAACCGCTCCCTGAGTTGTGATACGTATCCCCTGTTGGCTTTGTCGGGAAGGAACCAGGAGGGAAACTGGAAGGCGACCACTCCCAGCTTTCCCGCAGAGTCCAATGGCAACAGCGCATCCTCGAACCTATGCCACAGCTCCTGGACTACCCCCTGGGGCAGTCCTCCAACGTACAGGCTCTTCTTATCGCCAGGAGCAACTCCCAGGCCCTCCCTGATGTCCCTTGGCAGGGCCGGAGCCGGAGTAGGGTGACAGGTAAACAGACGGAAGGCCTTGACGTCGAACACGAAGTCACCGGGGGTCCATCTCGCCCAGTCCCCGACGGCGTCCTGTGATGGCAGGGCATAGTAGGAGCTGTCAACCTCAACCAGGCGAAACTCGCTGGAATAGAACTCCAGCCTCGCTCTGGCGCCCTTGGCCCAAGACGGGTAGAACGTGCCCGCCATCAGCAACGTCGGGTCAGCCCAACTGCAGGTGCCGATGAGGATTTCGCCCAAGACTAACCCCCGATATATAGTGGCTGGCCATATTTTAGCATGACCCAAGAAAGGACCACGGTTACATGTCGAACATGGCTAAAAGCCGTATTGACACTCCCGAAGGGGCATTCTATACTGGGCCTGTGTCCGAAAGTCCAAACTAGAAGGGAGGTAGCATGACTAGACCACTGGATGGGATACGTGTTCTGGATTGGACCATCTTCCAACAGGGGCCCGTGGCTGGCATGATGCTGGCCGACATGGGCGCAGACGTCATCAAGATCGAGGACCGCGTTACTGGAGACCCGGCCAGGGGCATGATGAAGCTGCTGGGCGTGATGGCCAGTGTAGGTGGACGCAATGCCTATTTCGAGTTCAACAACCGCGGCAAGCGCAGCCTCACTCTAGACCTGAGAAAGCCACAGGCCCGTGAACTCCTGTACAGGCTCGTGGAAAAATCAGACGTCTTCCTCCACAACCACCGCCGCGACTTTGCCCAGAAGCTGCAACTGGATTACCAACACCTGTCCAAGATAAACCCCAAGCTTATCTACGCCACCGCCTCCGGTTGGGGGCCCAAGGGCCCCGAGGCCTCAGAGGGTTCCTTCGACTATACGGGCCAGGCCAAGGCAGGATTCTTCAGCACGGTGGAGGAAGGGATGCCTCCGTCATACAACTACGCCGGTGGGCCCGGCGACCAAATGGGCGGCATCATCACCGCCTATGGCGTCCTCGGTGCCCTGCTGGCCAGGGAAAGGTTCGGCATCGGGCAGGAGCTCGACGGCTCTCTCCTCAGCGGTCTGATGTGGCTCCAGGGCCTGGGACTGGCCTTTGTCCTGCTTACAGGCAAGGAGTTGCGCCACACGCCCCGTGTCGAGGCTGGCAACCCCCTGTGGAACCACTACAAGTGCAAGGAAGGTACATACCTCGCTCTTGCACACCTCCAGCCGGACAAGTTCTGGCCCAACGTGTGCAAGGCCCTTGGCGTCGAGCATCTCCAGAACGACCCCAAGTTCGCCAACATGATGGACCGCGGCAAGAACTCAAAGGAGCTCATCGCCATCTTCGACAAGGTCTTCGCCACCAAGACGCGCGACGAGTGGATCAGGATATGCCGCCAGAACGGCGTCATCGTCGCCCCGGTCAACGCACTGGCCGACCTGGTCAACGACGAGCAGGTGTTGGCCAACGAGTTCATCACCACCTTCAACCACCCCGCATGGGGTCCAGTCAAATTGCCTGCCAATCCCGTTGTCTATAGCAAGACCCCACTGGCCATAACCAGGGAGGCGCCGGAGTTCGGCCAGCATACCGAGGAGATACTCTCCGAGGTGCTGAGCATGAACTGGGAGCAGATCTCCAAGCTGAAGGAGCAGGAGGTAATATAGCCCTCCACCCAATCCAGTATCCCGTTTGCTGCGGAGCTGTCAAGCAATCTCCTACAGGAGGTGATGCCTTGTCCACACAGTTGCCGGTGAAAAGCGCACTCGACGATATCGGGACACTCTACCAGGAGAGGGCGAAGAGGGCCAGGGAGCTGAGCAAACAGGGCAAGGGTGTGGTGGGATACCTCTGCTGCTTCGTGCCGGTGGAGTTCCTCACCGCATTGGACCTCGTTCCCTACCGCATTCAGGGCAGCGTCCGCGAGCCTATCACCATGGCCGACTCCTACCTGGAAACCATCATGTGCCCCTACGTCCGGAGTTGCTTCGACCTCGCCCTCAAGGGGGACTATGAGTTCCTCAGTGGCCTAGTGGTGCCCCATAGCTGCGACACCATACAGCGCATTTATGACATCTGGAGGGTATACCGGGAACCCAAGTACCACCACTTCATCAATGTCCCCCACATGATGGACCCTTCCTCCTACGAGTTCTTCAGGAAGGAGCTGGAGCTCTTCGGCAGGAGCCTGGAGAAGTTCACCGGCCAGAAGCTCACCGAGCAGCGGCTACATCACGCCATTCGTCTCCACAACCAGAACCGCGCCCTGCTGCGAGGGCTGTATGAGCTGAGGAAACAGGACCCCCCACTGGTCTCCGGCACCGAGGTAACCAAGATGCTCATCGCCGGTATGGGCCTCCCCGTCGAGGAGTTCAACGACCTCATCACCAAGGTGATACGGGAGGTCAAGGAGAGGAGGGGCGGCCCCACAAAGAAACCAGCGCGGGTGCTCCTCTTCGGCAGCGAAGTTGACGACGTCGCCTTCGTCCAACTGGTGGAGGCCAGCGGCGCCAATGTGGTGATGGACGACCTCTGCACCGGCTCCCGCTCCTTCTGGGAGGACGTGGACGCCACTGCTGACCCCTGGGGGGCGCTGGCTACCAGATACCTCCGTGGCATCCACTGCCCCCGCACCTGCGTCCCACAGGGCAAGGACAGGCATGACGACCTCGAGGCCCGCTTCGGTTATCTCAAGCCCTACATTCACGATTTCAATGTCAACGGCGTGATCATATACATCATCCGCTTCTGCGATACCTATGAACTGGATGCCCCAGATGTGAGGGAGTACCTGCAAGACCAGAACATCAGGTCGCTCTACATCGAGGACGACTACAGCATGACCACCATTGGACAGCTACGCACCAGGGTCCAGGCGTTCCTGGAGATGATCGCCTAGAGGAAGGTGACGCGATGCAAGAGAAAGCGCAACAGCAAGGGGCGCAACAACAACCTGCCCAGCAGAAGACCACCGCCGCCAAGTCAACGGAGACGGTGCGCAAGGTCAGGGGCATGGTCAAGGCCATGTACCAGGGCGCTGTAGAAGCCAAGGCCAAAGGACAGCCTGTGGCCTACTGCATGGTAGGTTCCCAGTACGATGAGATAGTCCGCACCATGGGCGTCTTCCCCATCTGGACTGAGAACTATGCCGGCCTCTGTGCCGCCAAGAGGGATGCCGAACGCTTCATCATGAAGGCCGAGTCCGAAGGCTATTCCAACGTCATCTGCGGCTATGTCCGTACCGGCATCGGCTTCGATGCCATGAGAAGGGAAATAGGTGACACTCCACCCACATCGCCGGATGGCGGAATGGTTATGCCCGACCTCCTCCTCGGCAGCAGCTTCGCCTGTGACCCCAGATTCAAGTGGTATCAGGCCTTGGGCCACTACATGAACGTCCCCAGCTTCAGTTTCGATGTGGTGACGCCCCCGGTCACCACCGACCTCAGCGAGGTCACTGAGTACTATGTGAAGTACCAGCATGAACAGCTCAAGGGCCTGGTCAGCTTCCTCGAGGGCCAGACGAAGAAGAAGCTGGATACCGACCGGCTATGGCAGGCAGTGAAGCTGGGCGACGAGACCTGGCGGATGTGGTACGAGGTGGACCGGCTGCGCCGCGCTATCCCCGGTCCCATGCCCTCCGAGGACCACTACAACGCCATGGTGCCCGGGTACTACTACTGCGGCACCCCAGAGGCCCTCGCCTTCTACCAAGAACTGCGGGACGAGGTCAAGGCCAGGGCAGAGAACAAGGTTGGGGTAATACCGGAGGAGAAGTACCGCCTGCTCTTCGGCGGTGGCCTGCCACCCTGGCATACCATGTGGATGTTCAACTACTTCGAGTCGCTGGGCGCGGTGTTCGTCATCGAGAATGCCTACCGCCAGTATGACCCGGTGGAGGTCCCTGCCCACGTCAAGGACCCGGTGGAGTACATCGCCTGGCGCTCCTTCCTACGCATGACCCAGCGCTACGACAAGGCCAAACAGAGGAGCGGCAATCCTACAGTAGAACGGCTGCTAGAGTTCATCAATGACTACAAGATAGATGGCGTGGTCTTCCACGCCACCCGCTCCTGCCGTGCCACCACCATCGGCCAAATACACTGGAAGAACCTGCTACAGCAATATGTGGACATACCGGCCACACAGCTCATCAGCGACATAGTAGACGTCAGGGACTACTCTGAGGCACAGTGGAAGGCACAGATCAACGCCTTCGTCGAGGCCGTTGACGCACACAAGTCCAAGAAGCGATAGCTCGTCGGTGGAAACCGTTCAGGCACAGCCCACGGAACAGCCACGGGCTGTGCCTTATACTACTTCTTACCCCACCTGGCCAGGAACTTCTCCTTGACCTGAGGGTTGCGGAAGGCGATGTCCCGCGGCCAGCCACCCTTCACCACCCTCACCACCTCCTCATATGGCTTCCGCAGCAGCTCAGCCTCGCTCTCCTCCGAGTACTGACCTACGTGTGGCGTGATAATGAGGTTGGAGAGGCCGAGCAGGGGATTGTCCGCCCTGGGCGGCTCGGGGTCCATCACATCTATGCCAGCCCCGGCGATTATTCCCTCCTTCAACGCGGTGTACAGCGCCCCCTCATCCACCAGCCCACCCCTCGCCGTGTTGATGAAGTAGGCAGTGCGCCTCATCTTCTTGAACTGCTCCAGCCCCATCATGTGCCGGTTCTCTTTGGTCAGCGCCGCATGCAAGGAGACGTAGTCCGACTGTCTCAGCACCGTCTCCATGTCAACAGGCTCCACCCCCTGCTGCTTCATCACCTCCGCAGGCACGTAGGGGTCGTAGCCGATGAGCCTGAGTCCGAAGGCCTTAGCACGAGGTACCACCGTGCGCGGAATGTTCCCGAAGCCAATGAGCCCCAGCGTCTGCCCGCTCAGGCGAAACAGCGGCGGTAATACCTTGGCGCGGACGGTATGCGCCCCGGGGGCATCCCACTTCCCAGCACGCACCGCCTCCATGGTTGGACTCAGCTTCTTCGACAGCGCCAGCAGCAGCATCATGGTGTGGTTCGCCATCTCTTCCAGGCAGTAGTCGGGCACGCTGGAAACACATATCCCCCTGGCTGTCGCCACCTCAATGTCTATCCCTTCATAGCCAATACCGATGCCAGCGATGATCTTCAGCTTCCCCATCTTCTCTATGGTCTTCCCCGACAGCGTCTGTATGCCGTCGGTGAACACCCCGATGATGCCATCGGCATCGGCTGCGACCTCCGCCATCTTGCTCTCGTCCCGGGTGAAGACTATGACAGACTCACCACCCTCCCTGAGCAGCACCTCCTCAGCCTTCTTGAAGGAGAAACTGGGTGCACCAAAGACATTCACCACCTTGAACGACATGAGTCCCCTCCCTCAAATTGTGGTTTCCCGTGGTCCCTGTCCGTAGCTGTCTCGACCGAAGCTCAACATCCCGCAGTCGGCGAAGATATTATCAGCACTCCCCATCGTTTGCAAGGCGGAATCCAGAAGCAGTTCAACACTCAGCCGTGACAGACATGATTCAAGGAGACTATAATCTGAGGGCAATCGGCCAACTCTGGCTTAGCAGGAGACAAGTTCTCATCACCTCGAGGTTGGAGGTGTTGTCATGTCGAGGCAATGCCTCACAGTCTGTCCCGTGGACAAGAAGGCTGCATGAAAATGGACGACACCGTGCCAGTCATTCGTACCCTTGGCCTGACCAAGTACTACGGCAAGACAAGGGGAATCGAGGACCTAAACCTCGAAGTCAGACCAGGAGAGATATTCGGCTTCCTCGGGCCAAACGGCTCCGGGAAGACCACAACCATCAGGCTCCTGCTCGACCTGCTATACCCCACACGGGGATGCGCCGAGATATTCGGGCTCGACACAAGGCGCGATTCCCTGGCAATAAGGCGCCGACTGGGGTACCTGCCGGGGGACGTATCCCTTTACGGAGACATGACCGTCAACGAGCTCCTCACTCTGGCGACCCGTGTCCGGAAGGTGGACTGCGAGAGGCGGAAAGTCCTGCTTGCCGAGCGGCTAGGACTCAACCCGAATGTCCGCATCAGGGCCTGCTCCAAAGGCATGAAGCAGAAGGCGGCAATAATCCTGGCGTTGATGCACGACCCGGAGCTGCTCATCCTCGATGAACCAACACTGGGGCTGGACCCGTTAGTCCAGCGCGAGTTCTACCAGACGCTGCTGGAAGAGAAGGCGGCGGGCAAGGCGGTTTTCCTCTCCTCACACATCCTGACGGAAGTGGAACGGGTATGCGACCGCGTGGGCATTGTGCGCGAAGGCCGCCTGGTAGATGTAGAACAGGTGCCGGACCTGAAGCGCAAAAAGGTGCGCCGGATGGAACTGGTGCTGGCGCACGAAATCAATGCTGACCAGCTAAGGATAGAGGGAGTGGAAGTCCTGCAACAACAGGGGGCCAGGGTCGAACTGGCGGTGCATGGCCATGTGGACAAGCTGATGAAGAAACTCGCGGAGTTGCCCGTTGAGGACATAGTATTCCCGGAGGCAACCCTTGAGGACACCTTCATGAAGTTCTACAGCGAGTCTAAGAAGTCATGAACCCCCACCTGTACCTGAGCAACCTCAAGTCCAGCCGAGTCGGCATCATTACCTGGAGCATCCTGATCGCGCTGTACGGGTTGCTCGTCATGTACCTCTACCCGGCGATGAAAAATGCCACGGGCATAGCCGAATACATCCAGAACCTGCCTGAGCCACTCAAGGAGGCAATAGGAATAACACAGCTCCTTACTCCTGAAGGCATCTACCCGCTCAAGTCCTTCGTGGCCGTTGAGTTCCTCGCCTGGGCACCCGTCTTCGTCGCCATCTATGCCATCTTCGCCGCGGGCAACATCGCAGCCAAGGAAGTCGAGATGGGGACGATGGACCTCCTCCTCTCCTTGCCGGTCTCACGCACGCGCCTGCTCGCCAGCAAGTTCGCCGTCTTCATCACCGGCCTTCTGGCCATCCAGGCGGCCTCGATGGCCGGGCTGGCCATAGGCATGTACCTCATAGAAGACAGGATGAGCCTCGCGTCGCTGGCCCTGGCCCTGGTCCAGGCGAGCCTCCTGGTCCTCGCCGTCGGCAGCTACTCTTTGCTGTTCTCCTGCATCTTCCTCAACCCGCGCAAGACCCTCACCGTATCCGGAACACTGACCGTTGTCCTTTACATACTGAACTTCATGGCCCCCTCGCTCGGCTCATATCAATGGGTCAGGCGACTGTCCCTCTTCCACTACTACCGCACCGAAGCAGTGATAAACAGCGCCTCCCTGGACTGGGGCGGGGTCGCGGTCTTCCTAGTCGTCATCGCGGTCTGCCTGGCCTCCGCCATGCTCATATTCCGCAGGCGTGACATCACCCCCTGAGGTGACAGAGAGATGCGGATCATTGCGGGAGTGGCAAAGGGTCGCACACTGAAGGTGCCGCATAGTGCGGCTACCAGGCCTGCGACAGACCTGGTACGCTCCGCGACCTTCTCAATCCTGGAGTCCCAGCAGGCAGACTGGTCACGCGTGCTCGACCTCTATGCCGGGAGTGGGGCGCTGGGCCTGGAGGCGCTGAGCCGTGGCGCGGAATGGGCAGACTTCGTGGAACATAGCCCGCGATGCTGCTCCATCATCAAACAGAACCTGGAAGAGCTAGGGTTCTCCCAGCGCGCCCATGTCTACTGCATCGGGGTACCGAAGGCGCTGTCACTCCTGCAAGACAGGTACGGCATTGTCTTTCTGGACGCTCCCTATGCCGACACCACCGTGCCCGCGGTACTGGAACAGCTCGCAGGCTCCACACTGGTAGATGAGAACTCCACTGTGGTAGTATTACACTCCGCGCGACGCACCCTGGCACCATGCTATGGCAGGCTATCCCGGGTGAAGGAACGTCGCCATGGAGACACCGGTATCTCAATCTATCAACAGGAGGCACTGTCTTGACTACCGCCGTCTACCCAGGGAGCTTCGACCCCTTCACTAACGGACATCTGGACATCGCCTCCAGAGCTTCAAGGCTCTTCGACAGGGTCATCATCGCCATATATGACAAGCCAGACAAGCGCCTCCTATTCACCACCGAGGAAAGGGTGGAGATGGCAAAGGAGGCCACAGCTCACCTCTCCAACGTCAAGGTGACGTCTTTCAGCGGCCTGGTGGTGGACTTCGCCCGGAAGGCCCGGGGCCAGGTCATCGTGAGAGGGCTGCGCATGAGTTCCGACTTCGAACGTGAATTCGAGATGGCGATGATGAACAAGAAGCTGGCCCCAAACGTCGAACTCGTGTGCCTGATGGCCCAGAACCAGTACCAGTTCCTCAGTTCCAGCCTGCTCAAGGAGGTAGCCAGACTAGGCGGGTGCCTCGATGGAATGGTACCTGCCAACGTCGCCGCTGCCCTGGCACGCAAGCTTGCACCCAAATGCTAGTTGCGCACTCGTCGCTGAAGGCTACACGTTGAAGAGGAAGGTGATCACGTCACCATCTTGCACGAGGTAGTTCTTGCCCTCGAGTCGTAGCAGGCCACGCTTGCGGGCCTCGGCGATGCTGCCACAACGTACCAGGTCGTCGTAGCCGACCACCTCGGCACGGATGAATCCCCTCTCCATGTCAGAGTGGATCTTCCCCGCAGCCCGTACCGCCGGGGTGTTGAGCGGCACAGTCCAGGCCTTTACCTCGTCCGATGCGGTGGTGAAGAAGGAGACCAACCCCAGAAGCCGGTAGGAGTGCCGTATCACCTGCTCCAGAGCGGACACCGCGACCCCCATTGACTGGCGGAACTCGGCAGCCTCTTCCTCGCCCAGACCCGCCAATTCCATCTCCAGCTTGCCGCAGACCACCACCATGTCACAGTGCGGTCCCGAGCACACCGACCGCAACTCTCGCTCTACCTCGGCAGAACGGAGCAACTGGCCTTCGCCTATGTTCACCACCACCAGCAAGGGCTTGGCAGTGAGGAACTGGTAGTTGGATATCAGCTTCCACTCATCGGCAGTAAGCTTCTGCTCCCGGACCGGCACATCACGCTCCAACGAGGACTTTATCCGGTCAAGAAGGGCCTGTTCATGCAAGAGATGCTCCCGCTCCGGCGACCTTGCACCCTTCAAGGACGACAGGATGCGCTCCAGCCTTCGCTCCTGAATCGCCAGGTCGGAAAAGGCCAGCTCCATGTTCAGCGTAATCATGTCCCGCTTTGCGTCTACACTGTTCTCTACGTGAGGCACGCTGACATCCTCGAAGGCACGCACCACGAACAGCAAGGCATCAGCACGGCTCAGGTGGCTCAGGAGCTGGCCACCGATGCCCTCGCCCTTGCCAAAGCCTTTGGGGAAGGCGGCAACATCCACGAACCTTATCTCAGCCGGGACGGTCCGCCGGGGGTGGAACATCTCGGCAAGCTTTTGCAGGCGCGCGTCAGGCACCTTGGCCACACCGATGTTGGGCGTCGAGCCACCAGCGGAGTAAGCCGCTGTCTCAGCCTTCCCACGAGTCAGAGCGTTGAAGAGCGTCGTTTTCCCGCTCTTGGGCAACCCGATAATGCCGATCTCCAACTCAACTCCCCCAGCTGTATGCTGGCCTATCTTAGCACAGCACCCTAACGTGGTAAAATACACCGGAGGTCGCTTAGCAATTGCTCTACATACTGCATGGCCAGGACGATTTCTCTCGTCGTGAGGCACTCGAGCAAATCAAGAGCACCCTCGGCGATAGCCATATCCTCGCCACCAACACCACGCTGCTGGAGGGCAAACAGCTCACCCTCGAGCAAATCAGGCTGGTGTGCGATGCAGCCCCTTTCTTTGGCTCTCACCGTCTGCTGGTGGTAACAGGACTGCTGGAGCGATTCGAGGCCAGGCGCGGAAGACAGGCCGAGAAGGGCACATCAAAAGGTAGTGAGACAGAGATGACCGAAGGCCTGGTGCGTTATGTAAAGACGATGCCCCCGAGCACGGTACTGGTGCTCGTTGATGGCAACATCAAAGCCAACAACCCCTTGCTCAAAAGGCTGTCCCCCATGGGCACCGTGAAGAGTTTCCCGCCGCTGAGAGGCAACAGGTTGCACGACTGGATAGGGAACAGGGTGACATCACAGGGACACAAGATCGCTCCCTCCGCGATCAGGCTGCTGGCAGAGTTCGCCGGCGACAACCTGTGGTCGGCGAGCAACGAGATTGACAAACTGGTCCTCTACGCATCGGGGCCGGTGATAACCGAGGCGGATGTAAGGGCAGCCATGAGCTACACACGGGAGGCAAACGAGTTCGCCCTGGTGGATGCCCTCATGACACGACAGCTCGACGTCGCCCAGCGCCTGATGCACCAGCTACTCGATGAGGGGAGCAGCGCACCGCAAGTACTCGCCTTCATGGTGCGCCAGCTTAGCCTCATCCTCAGGGCCAGAGAGGCAACAGAGCGGGGACTGAAGCGACAGGACATTCAGTCCTTGCTCGGAGTGGCCTCCGACTTCGCGCTGGACAAGATAGTCAGGCAGGCCAAAGGACACACCATCGCAGAGCTGAAGCAGGCCTACGCCCGCATCCTGGAGACGGACCTTGCGGTCAAGAAGGGCATTATGGGCGACGAACTGGCCCTGGACATACTCGTCACCGAGTTATGTCTGAGCTAGCTCCGGGGACCTTCTCCACCCCCGCCGCTCCCCCTTATTGGTGCTGCTCAGCATACTACTCCAGCTACTGTCTTTCAAGGTATAACGCGAAGCCAAACTGATTAGACAAACGGCCCACCAATCCGCTAATATGGTTCCGAGCCAGTCAAGCCCTGTGATATGAGTTTCATCGCGTACGCCGGGCACAGCAGAGGAGGGCAGAGGTGCACAATGTCCTGGCCATGATCCTGGCCGGCGGAATAGGGGACAGGCTCAGCATCCTCGCCAGCGAACGTGCTAAGCCAGCCCTACCCTTCGGGGGCAAGTACCGCCTCATAGATTTCACGCTCTCCAACTGCGTTAACTCCGGCATTCGCAGGGTGGCTGTGCTGGCACAGTACGCCCCCCGTTCACTGGCACAGCACCTGGGTGAGGGACGGCCCTGGGGCCTCGACTATCCCGCCAGCGGAGGCCTTACCCTGCTGCAACCCTTCATCAGCCGTGCCTCCCGCGACTGGTATAAAGGGACGGCAGACGCCGTCTTCCAGAACCTCAGGTTCATCCAGGAGCAAAGGGTGAGACAGGTGCTCGTGCTGGCTGGCGACCATGTCTACACCATGAGATACGACCAGCTGATAGCCTCACATCGTCACCATGGCGCAGACATCACAGTGGGCGTGGTCGAGGTCCCGATGGAAGAGGCCTCCAGGTTCGGTATCATCACACTGGACAGCAACAACGTCGTCACAGACTTTGAGGAGAAGCCGCCAGCACCGAAGAGTAACCTGGTCTCGATGGGGATCTACGTCTTCAACAAGGACGCCCTGGTGTACTGTCTCGAGGAAGATGCACGCAGGGAGGATTCCACCCATGATTTCGGCCGCGACGTAATCCCGGCCTGCAAGGGAAAATACAAGGTGATCGGGGTCAGGTTTCGCGGCTACTGGCGCGACGTGGGCACCGTGGAGTCGTACTGGCGAGCCAACATGGACCTCATCGTGGACCTGCCGCCACTAAACCTGTACGACATGGAGAATGAGCTTCGCACCGTGCCGCACACGGACCCACCGGTGAAGCTCGGACCGAACTCATCGGCCCGAAGGAGCCTCATCGCCAACGGGGCCATTGTCAACGGCACAGTGTGGAACTCTGTGGTCTCACCCCGCGTCTACATAGAGGCCGGGGCCGTGGTCGCGGACTCCATCATATTTGACGACACCTACGTGGGGAGAGACGCCACTGTCCACCGCTCCATCGTTGACAAGCAGGTGTGGATAGGACAGGGGGCCCACATAGGATGGGGGGACGACTACACCCCCAACCATGAGGAGGCCAACCACCTGAACAGTGGCATCACCATCGTAGGGAAAGGCGCAAGGATACCGCCACACACACGGATAGGTCGCAACTGCAAGGTGGGGTGCTGGGTGAAGGAGAGTGACTTCCCCTCCAACCTCATCCCTAGTGGCGCCAGTGTGGCGCACCAGGAGCAAGAATGGACAGGCGGCCCGAGTCTTTCTCCATGAACCTGTAGCCTTCTGCTCTGAGACCAGGTCGGCGTGCTCAAGAATGCGATGACACAGCCTGTACTGAGCGTGGACATTGGCGGCACGAAGATACTCGCCGCCCTGGTCTCTCCAGGAGGAGAGGTGCTCGCTAGCGACCATTCGCCTACCCCGTCCCAGGAAGGGTACGAAGCTATCCTGGAACGGGTGGAGTCCGCGGCCCGCCGCCTCATACACAAGTCAGGCTCCGCTAAGGTACAGCCCACCGCTGCTGCCGTGGCAGTAGCCGGGGTCACGGATGTGGTAAAGGGCATCGTCACTACCTCACCCAATCTCCCTCTCTGGCGGGACGTGCCCCTGAAGACCCTGCTGGAGCAGAGACTGGGGCTGGAGACCTTCCTGCTAAACGACGCCCGTGCAGCCGCCCTGGGAGAGCACCGCGTGGGCGCTGGGCGCGGTGCCAGCAACATGGTCTTCATCACCGTCAGTACCGGCATCGGCGGTGGTATCATCATCGGGGGACAACTATACCAGGGGACCTGCGGTGCGGCCGGGGAGATAGGACACATGGTCATTGATGTCAATGGACCCCGCTGCGGCTGCGGCAATAAGGGCTGTCTCGAGGCGCTTGCCTCCGGGACGGCCATCGCGCGCGAAGCCACGGAGCGTCTTGCCCATGGTATCCGCAGCTCAATACCACAGTACGCCGGAGGTTCGGGAGACATCACCGCACAAGCAGTTGCGGCGGCAGCCGGCCACGGGGACAGGCTGGCCCAAGGGGTGATATCCCGGGCAGCACGTTACCTGGGGGTCGGCCTCGCCAACCTGATTAACATCTTCAACCCAGAGGTGGTGGTTGTCGGCGGAGGAGTAGCAAAGATGGGAGAGATGCTGCTGAAACCAGCACGCCGCGTGATGCGCCAGAAGGCGTTCAAGCTCCCGGCCAGCGTCGTGCGCATCGTCCCTGCCCAGCTGGGAGCCGAGGCAGGCGTCATCGGCGCCGCCATGTACGCCCTGGAATGTAGGAGCGTACGACGTGCACCACCAGCGGACAGCAGCTAGCGACGAGGAGGGTAAATGCAACTAAACCAGGCCATCAGAGAGAGAAGGAGTATACGGCGCTTCAAGGCAGACCAGGTGCCAGAGCCGGACATCAGGGAAATCATGGAGGTGGCACGCTGGGCGCCCTCGTGGGCCAACACGCAGTGCTGGCGCTTCGTAGTGGTGCGCGACCCAGCAGTCAAGGAGCAACTGGCAGCGACCCTGCCCACCACCAATTCTGCACTGGACGCGGTAAGGAATGCCCCGGCGATCATCGCCGTTTGCGCCGAGCTGGGCAGGTCGGGATACAAGAAAGGCGAGGTCATGACCGACAAGGGGGACTGGTTCATGTTCGACACCGGCCTCGCGGTGCAGAACATCGTGCTCCGGGCGCATTCCCTGGGCCTGGGCACGGTGATCGTTTCTCTGCTGGACGCGAAGAGGGCTGCCGAGGTACTGGGGCTACCAGAGAACGTAGCCTTCGTAACCCTTGTGCCCCTCGGCTATCCGGACCAGAGCCCCATCGCTCCGGCGCGAAAAGAGCTCTCGGAGCTGGTCTTCTACGACAGGTACGGGAAGACGGCTTGAAGGTGCCATGAACGCCAGGAAGGTCTACCTCGGCCTTGCCATACACAACCACCAGCCGGTGGGCAACTTCCCCTCGGTCTTCGCCCGGGCATATCAGCAAGCATACCTGCCGATGCTGGAGGCACTGGAGCGCCACCCTTCAGTCAGGCTCTCCCTGCACTACAGCGGCCCGCTCCTCGATTGGCTGAAGGAGAACCAGCCCGGCTTTCTCCAGCGAGTGGCATCCCTGGCCCAACGGGACCAGATAGAGGTCATGGGCAGCGCATACTACGAGCCGATATTGCCCGCCATCCCGGACGCAGACAAGCTGGGCCAGATAATGATGATGGGCGACTTCTGCGAGCAGACCTTTGGCCGCAGACCAGCCGGTTTCTGGCTGGCGGAGCGGGTGTGGGAGCCAGGCCTGCCCCTGGTGCTATCACAGGCCGCAGTAGAGTGGACGGTGGTGGACGACACCCATTTCAAGAGTGCAGGTCTGACCGACGAGGACCTCCTCGGCTACTACATGACCGAAGAGCAGGGACATACGCTAAAGGTATTCCCCAGCAGCAAGTTCCTGCGCTATGCCGTGCCGTTCAACACCGTGGAGCAGGTGATGGAGTATCTCCACTCCCGCGCCTCCGACGAGTGCATCAGGATAGTGGCGATGGGCGACGACGGTGAGAAGTTCGGGGTATGGCCGAAGACCTACGAGCACTGCTGGGGAAGAGGTCAGTGGATGGAAAGGTTCTTCTCAGCTATCGAAGAGAACAGGTCATGGCTGGAGGCGGTCCCTCTCGGCATATTCGCTCGCCATTTCCCGCCGCTGGGCCCGATATATCTCCCCTGCGCCTCCTACGACGAGATGCTGGAGTGGGCGCTGCCCAGCGACAGGTCGTTGCAGCTCAGCGAGGCCAGGCACCGCCTGGAAGCAGAGGGCCGCGAGGACATCGCCGGCTTCATGCGCGGCGGCTACTGGCGCCACTTCATGGTGAAATACCCCGAGGTCAACTGGATGCACAAGAGGATGCTGCGAGCACACCGGAAGGTGCACCAGGCCTGCGCCCTGGACAGGAGCGGGCCGGGGCTGCGCGAGCTATGGCAGGCGCAGTGCAACTGCCCCTACTGGCACGGGGTCTTCGGCGGCCTCTACCTCGCCGACATCCGGGCGACCACCTATCAGCACCTCGTTGAAGCCGAGCAGCAGGCCGACAGGGTGCTTCGCCCGGGCCGGCCGTATCTCGTGTATGAAAATACAGACCTGGACATGGACGGCCATGAGGAGCTTTTCGTGGACGGCGCCGCCTTCAGCCTGTGCCTCAGCCCCCACCGTGGCGGCACCCTCGTGGAGTGGGACCTGCACCGTCCCAGCTTCAACCTGCTCTCCACGCTGGCCCGAAGGCCTGAAGCATACCACAAGGGCCTGGCCAGCCTCGCCACCGGCCAGCAGGACACAGGCACCAGGACGATCCATGCAGAACTCCGCCTCAAAGACCCGAACGTGGCCCGACTGCTCAGCTATGACCGGTACCCCCGCTTCAGCCTCATAGACCACTTCCTGAGTCCGGATATCGGCCTG
>JBFMDE010000016.1:23510-30055 GCA_040754215.1 Chloroflexota bacterium | reverse complement strand
ATATTCTATGTGAGGAAAATAGCTGCGCGGCCAAGCTTGCGAAGTGGTTGGGGTGAGAGGATCGACGCGGAGGACCTGGTCGACCATGCGCTCATCCAGAAGGCAAAGCGCGCCAAGGGAAAGGCAATCACCCTCAGCGAGTACGGTCGGTGGTGGGCAGTACTGGATTTGAACCAGTGACCTCTGCGATGTCAACGCAGCGCTCTAGACCAACTGAGCTAACCGCCCACAATGCCGCAGGCGGGCGCCTGCCTGCCCGCATTATAGGGTAGGCTAAACCGTCTTTGCAACCAAATTTGAAAAACCTCACCCCCTACGGCAAGAGAATAAGAGGAACCGCTTGCCAAACAACCTCCGAGGGGACTCCCCTCCAGACAGATACGAGGCCTCGCACCTGCCACCAGTTGCAAAAGAAAACGGTCTATGATATGATACCTCACGAGATGGCCGACAAGGGAAAGAGGGCCGACCGAGACCCGGCGGCGCTGCTGCAGGAGCAGGGATACCGCCTCACCCCGCAGCGCATAATGGTGCTGGACGCGCTCCGCGAGAGCGACGGCCACGTCAGCGCCGAGGAGGTCTTCGCCAAGATGCACGCCCGCTACCCCTACGTCAATATCTCCACCGTCTACCGTACCCTGGAGCTACTGAAGGAGCTACGACTGGTCACGGAGACCGACCTCGGCGAGGGCCGCGTGCGCTACCACTACGCCGACAAGGGCCTGCACCACCACCTCATCTGCCAGAAGTGCGGCACCACCGCCGACATGGCCCACTCCGACGTGGCACCGCTGGAACAGCAGCTCCGGCGCAAGTACGGCTTCCGCGCCGACCTCAGACACCTGGCTATCTTCGGCCGCTGCCGCGACTGCAAACCATAAGGAGACCACGATATGTGCGAAGCGAATGCCTACCTGTTGGAAGCAAAGGGTGAGACCGAGATCATGAAAGAGGTGGACTTCATGGACGTCCAGGGAGACTATGTCCTCTTCCGCGACCTCCTGGGCAAGCAGAAGAAGGTCAAGGGCAGGGTCAGGACGGTCAACTTCGCCGAGCATAAGATACTGGTGGAAAAGGCCCGGTAGAGGCCAACGACCTGCGGCCTTTTCTTTTTACGATACTGGTGCGAGCGGTCGCAGTTGCAGTTGCAACTGAACTGAGGAGGTAGGCCTTGCACATACCCGATGGCTTCATCAACGCAGCTACGGCGGGGACGGCGTATGCCGTGTCCGCGGCCGCCGTCGTGGTGGCATCGAAGAGGGCGCGGCAGAGGCTGGGGGAAAGGCACGTGCCCCTCATCGGGGTGATGGCGGCCTTCATCTTCGCCGCCCAGATGCTGAACTTCCCGGTAGCCGGAGGTACCTCAGGGCACTTCCTTGGAGCTGCCCTGGCCGCCATACTCCTCGGGCCCTGGGCGGGGGTGCTCATCATGTCGGCGGTGCTGCTGGTGCAGTCCCTGGTGTTCCAGGACGGCGGACTGCTGGCCCTGGGCGCTAACATCCTCAACATGGGCGTCATTGCCAGCTTTGTCGCCTACTACACCTTCCGCGGCGTGGCGGCGCTGACCGGAGAGAGCAAAAGGGGACGGCTGGCAGCTACCTTCGTCGCCTCCTGGCTGGCGGTGGTGCTGGCGTCCTTGGCTTGCGCGCTGGAACTCGCCGTCTCCGGCACCTCGCCGCTGCGCCTGGTAGTGCCCGCCATGGGAGGGGTGCATGCCCTCATCGGCATCGGCGAGGGGATAATCACCACATCAGTTGTGGCCCTGCTCGCTGGCGTCAGGGCCGACCTGCTCCAACTGCAAAAGGTGTGACCAGCACAAGGGAGAGGAGAGAGCGAAGATGAAGAAGAACATCAAGTGGTGGTACATCGCACTCGGCGTGGCGCTGCTGCTGGCCCTGGCGGCGCCCCTGGTCTCCTCGTCCCCCGACGGCCTGGAGAGGGTGGCCGAGGACTCCGGTTTCCTGGAACACGCGCGCGACGCGCTCTTCAACCTGATACCGGACTACACCTTCCCCGGGGTGAGCAACCCCGCGCTGGCCACCATCGCCGCAGGCCTCCTCGGCACCCTGCTCATGTTCGGCATCGGCTTCGGCCTGGCACGCCTGCTGAGGAAGAAGAATGAAACACAGCTTCATAGATGAATACAGCAAGCTGAATAGCCCAATACACCGGCTGGACCCCAGGGTCAAGCTGCTCTCAGCGCTGGCCTTCGTCCTCGCCGTGGTGCTGACGCCGCCGGGAGGCTGGCAGGCCTTCGCCGCCTACCTCGTCCTGGTCACGGCCGCAGTCATCCTCTCGCGTGTGCCGCCGTGGTTCGTGCTCAAGAGGTCGCTGATGCTGGAGCCCTTCGTCCTGGTCGTTGCCGCCTTCATCCCCTTCTTCAAGCCAGGAGAGGTCGCCGGCAGCTACAACATCTGGATGTGGCAGGTCTCGGTAACCTACCCCGGCATCACGCTCTTCTGGAGCGTGCTGGCCAAGGCCTGGCTGGCCATAATCTGCCTCACCCTGCTGACCGCCACCACCCCGTTCAGCCACCTGCTGCTGGCCATGGAGAAGCTGAAGGTGCCCCGCGTGCTGGTGATGACGCTCTCCTTCATGTACCGCTATATCTTCATCCTGGAGGAGGAGGTGCTGCGCATGCGCCAGGCCAGGGACAGCCGCAACTTCGGCGGCAAGCTGCTGTGGCAGGTAAGGGTGGTGGGGCACATGGCCGGCACGTTGTTCATACGGGCCTACGAGCGCGGCGAGCGCGTCTATGCCGCCATGGTCTCCCGTGGCTTCGACGGCGAGGTGCGCACGCTCCAGCAACTGACTCTGAGGCGCACCGATGCTATCTCTGCCGCCGCCTTCCTGGCATTGCTGGCATCCATCGCCGTGCTCAGCCTGCGCCTAGGATAGGGGAAGGACCACTGGATAGAGACTGAAAGGACATAAGATGCAGGACATCACCTACGAACGGGCACTGGAGATGGACCAAATGCTGTCCCAGGCCGAGTTCACCAGGATACTGTTCTCGGAGATGATGGGCCTCCTCAGCCTTCGCGGCGATGAGTTGGCGCTGGACGTCGGCACCGGCACAGGCCACCTCGCCGAGGTCCTGGCACCGAAGCTGCCCCGGGGGTATATCGTAGGCATAGACGGCTCCAGCTCCATGCTCCGCGTGGCCAGGGAGAAGGCGCTGCGCCAGGAATTGCCTAACTACTTCGTGCTGAAGTCGAAGGCAGAAGACCTCTTCTTCCGCGACCTGGCCTTCGACCTCGCCTTCTGCGTGCGGGCGATGCACCACTTCGAAGACCCGCTGAAGGCGTTGCAGGAGATAGGCCGGGTGCTGAAGAAGGACGGCCGCCTGGCGCTGGTCGAGCCGCTGGGCCCCAGGGACAAGGAGCTGCGACAGGTGCTCACCGAGGCCTTCCAGATGGCGCACCCGGACCACAAGGTCTATTCTGCGGAAGAGGTAGACGGCCTCATTGAGCAGAGCGGCTTCCATGAAGAGAAGGGGACGGAGGTCGTCCTCGCCCTACACCAGGACGGCATCCAGGGCGTGCCCATGGGCCCGCACTACCTCCAAGCCTACCAAATCATCAAGTCCCGAAATAGTAAAGAGCTGCTACAGAAGTTCGAGCGTGAGATATTCCAGGTCTCGGAGGGCAAGGAAGGTATCCACATCCGTGGCAGCCTGACCTTCCTGGTCTCTCTGCTGGTCAAACACCCTGCCCGGTGACCGAGAAAACGGGAGTCCGAAAGTGAAGCACCTCGTTAGAATCGAAGGCCTATCGTTCAGCTACCCCGACGGCCAGCATGCCCTGCAGTGCATCACCCTGAGCGTGTACCAGGGAGAGAACGTGGCCCTCATCGGGCCGAACGGCGCGGGGAAGTCAACGCTGCTGCTGCACCTTAATGGCGTCCTGCGCTCCAACGGCAGGGTCACCGTCTTCGATACACCGGTACAGGAGAAGACGCTGAAGCTCATCAGGTGCAAGGTGGGCCTGGTGTTCCAGGAGCCGGACGACCAGCTCTTCTCGCCCACGGTGTTCGACGACGTCGCCTTCGGCCCGCTGAGCATGGGATGCCTCGAAGCCGAGGTCAGGGAGAGGGTATCGCAGGCCCTGGCCTGGGTGGGCATGAGCGGCTTCGAGGAACGCGCCCCCCATCACCTCTCCGTGGGCCAGAAAAAGCGCATCGCCATCGCCACCGTGCTGGCCCTGAGGCCCGAGTTGCTCGTTCTGGACGAGCCCACCAGCAGCCTGGACCCGGGCAGCAAGCATGCCCTTCTTGACCTGTTGCACAGCCTACCCCAGACAAAGGTCGTGGCCTCCCATGACCTGGAGGTCGTCAGGGCGCTGTGCCAGCGGGTCGTGGTGATGGACGAGGGGAGGATAGTGGCCGACGGGCCTACCACTGAGATACTGGGGGACACCCTGCTGCTCCAGGCACACAGCCTGGCGCCGCACAAGCGCCCCCAGCCCGCATCCCTGGCCGTCGCAGGGGCCAGGCCAGAGGCCTGAGGAGGAGTCCAGGGAACCCTACAAAGGCCTTAGCTCCAGGCTGATGTCCAGCGCCCTCACCGAGTGCGTGAGCGAGCCTGCCGAGATGAAGTCCACCCCGGCCTCGGCCACCGCCCTAACCCTGTCCAGCGTCATGCCGCCGGATGCCTCTATCAGGGCCCGGCCTCCGATCGCCTCAGCGGCGCGACGCATGGTGTCCAGGTCCATGTTGTCCAGCAGGATGATGTCGGCGCCTGCCCCCGCGGCCGCGCCTGCCTCCTCCACCGTGTCAGCCTCGACCTCGACATGCAGTATGCGCGGGGACTTCTGTCGCATCCTCGACACCGCCTCCTTCAGGCTGATGCCCTTGGCGCGCAATACCTCGAGGTGATTGTCCTTGACCAGCACCCCGTCCCCAAGATGCAGGCGGTGGTTGAGCCCTCCGCCAACCCTCACCGCGTACTTGTCCAGCACCCGAAGCCCAGGGGCCGTCTTGCGTGTGTCCGCGATGCGCACCGGCAACCCGCGCACCGCCTCCACATAGCGCGCCGTCTCAGTGGCGATGCCGCTCATCCGCTGCAGGAAGTTAAGCGCCACCCGCTCCGCCCTCAGAATGCTGGCAGCCTTGCCCGTGACCACGGCGATGACGTCCCTCGGCTGCACCCGCGCCCCGTCCGCGAGCAGTACCTTCACGTCGAGGCAGGGGTCCACTCGCAGGAACACGCGCTTCATTACCTCTACCCCGGCCACAACGCCCTCGCGCCAGGACATGATTGAACCCTCCGCCTCGGCATCGTCGGGGACCAGGTAGTCGGTGGTCACGTCACCCCATCCCAGGTCCTCCTCCAGCGCGCGCTCGACTATCCTCTCCACCTGAATATCAAAATACTCCATTGTCTTGCCCCCCTCGTTTAGCTAGTCGGCCTTCTTGAAGACGATATGGCGCCGCCAGGACCTCGACGGCCTGGGGAAGTCGGTGCGGAAGTGAGCGCCACGGCTCTCCTCCCTGGTCAGGGCCGCCTCGGCCATAAGCCTCCCCGCCAGCACCAGGTTGTTGAGTTCGTATGAGGGACGGTCGGTGGTCGCCGGCACCATCTGTTCCCAGGCAGCAAGGGTCTCGCAGGCTGCCCCCAGCCCCTCGCCCGAGCGTACTATCCCCACCTCGTCCCAGAACAAGGACTGGAGTGTGGACAGGCCCATCAGTGGCGCCTTGAGCGCGGTACTCCTCTGTGGGAGGGCAAGATGTCGGTCACCGGACCCGCGGCCGGTGTTCGGGGGCGCATGGGCCGCTTCCTGGACCCGTTGCACGATGCGCTTGCTGAAGACCAGTACCTCAAGCAGGGAATTGGAGGCCAGCCTGTTGGCACCGTGGACACCGGTACAGGCGGTCTCCCCGGCGGCAAAGAGCCCGCGTATGTTCGTCTCGCCCCACACGCTGGTGCACACCCCACCCATCATGTAGTGGGCCGCCGGCGCTACCGGGATGAGCCCCCTGGTTATGTCAAGGCCATGGTCCAGGCAGAAGCGATAGATGTGTGGGAAGCGGGTGGTTATCACATGGGATGGAAGGTGCGTGACATCCAGGAAGACGCGCTCGCTGCTGGTCTTCCTCATCTCATGCACTATGCTGCGGGCGACGATGTCCCGCGGCGCCAGGTCGGCCTTGGGCGTGTAGTCCGGCATGAAACGATATCCTTCCACGTTGCGCAGCAAGCCGCCCTCCCCACGCACCGCCTCGGAGATAAGGAACGGGGCCACCCCGGGCAGGCGCAGCGCCGTGGGATGGAACTGGAAGAACTCCATGTCCGCTATCTCGGCCCCCGCCCTGTAGGCCAGGGCGATGCCGTCCCCGGTGGCCACCTCGGAGTTGGTGGTGTACTTGAAGAGGCGTCCGGCGCCCCCTGTGGCCAGGATCAGTGAGCGGCACTCGAACTCCGCCACAGAGCCGGAGCGAAGGTCCAGCGCCCGCACCCCCTTCACCTGCCCCCTCTCCACCAGCACCTCGGTGGCCAGGCAGTACTCCAGGACAGTGATGCTCGAATACCTGACCCTGCGGCTCAG
>JBFMDE010000016.1:0-23410 GCA_040754215.1 Chloroflexota bacterium | reverse complement strand
ACATTGCGCTTGAGTCGCATCGTCTCCAGCACGCTGTCCAGAGTGGTCTTCTTCATGTTGGGGCAGATGAGGCTGTTCGAGATGAGGTAGAACTCCTTCCCCGGCGCCTCACGGCGCAGGCGGTGCAGCAGCCCCATCTCGGTGCCGATGAGGAAGCTCCGGGCGCTGCTCTCCTTGCAGAAGCGGACCATCTGAGATGTGCTGAGCACGGCATCGGCCAGCGCCGTGACCTCTGGCTTACATTCAGGGTGGACCACCACCAATGCCTCCGGGTGCAGGCTCCGCGCGAGCTTCACCTGCTCCGGGCTCAGCCGCGCGTGGGTGATGCAGAACCCGGGGTAGAACACCATCCTCTTCTTCGTCCTGGCAGCCACGAAGCGTCCCAGGTTCTCGTCGGGGATGAACAGTATCTCGTCCTGGGGGACGGACTCCACCACCTTTACCGCGTTGGCGGAGGTGCAGCAGATGTCGCTCTCCGCCTTGACCTCGGCGGTGGTGTTCACATAGCAGACCACTGCGGCACGGGGGTACCTGCTCTTCCACTCCCTGAGCTCTGCGGCATCTATCATGTCCGCCATGGGACAGCCAGCCGTGCCGTGGGCGAGGTACACCGCCTTATCGGGGTTGAGGATGGCCGCGGTCTCCGCCATGAAGTGCACCCCGCAGAATATGATCGCCCGGGCCGGCAGCTCTGTTGACCTCCGCGATAGCTCCAGGGAATCACCCACGAAGTCGGCGATGTCCTGCACCTCCGGGTGCTGGTAGTTGTGGGCTACGACCACGGCCTTCATCTCCGCCTTGAGCTGGAGGATTCTCTCCCTGAGAACGGCCAACTCCGCTGCGGGCCGCTCCACTATCGCCAGCTTGCTCCCCGGCGTCATCGGACTCCCACCCTGGCAGCCGATACCAGCTCACCCTGGAGCGACCAGGGACTGGCACTCGTTACCTCGACGCAGGCCAGGTCGCCGGTACGGTCGGCGGCGTCGGCGAAGAACACGAGCTTGTTGCTGCGCGTACGCCCTTCCCACTTGCCCTTGTTCCTGCGCTCGACCAGCACCTCCACCCGCCTCCCCAGCAGTCCGCGATTGACCTCCCTGGCTATGCCCTCCTGCAACCCCTCTATCAGGCGCAGCCGCCGCTCCTTTTCCTCCTGCGGCACATCGTCGGCCATCGTCCTCTGGGCAAGCGTGCCCGGGCGGGGCGAGTAGGCGGCGACATGCACGGTATCGAACCTGAGGTCCCTGATAGCCATCACCGTATGCTGGAACTCCTCCTCCGTCTCACCCGGAAAGCCGACGATGACGTCGGTGCTGAGGCCGATGCCGGGCACACGACTGCGCAGCGCCTCCGCCAGCCTGCGGTACTCCTCCACGGTATAGTCGCGACGCATCTTCCGGAGCACACTGTCGTCGCCAGACTGGAGGGGCAGGCTCATGAACTCGCACACCTTGTCGAGTGAAGCCACGGCCTCGATGAACTCAAGGCTCACGTCGCGAGGGTGGCTGGTGAGGAAGCGTATCCTTTCCAGCTCCTCCACGTCATTGAGCCTCGCGAGCAGGCCGGCGAGGTCCGCACTCTCCGGCAGGTCACGGCCGTAGGCGTTGACGTTCTGCCCCAGCAGCGTGACCTCCCTGACGCCACGCCGCACCAGAGCCTTGACCTCGGCGACCACTTCAGCCAGTGGCCGGCTGTGCTCCCTCCCTCGGCGGTAGGGGACTATACAATAGGAACAGTAGTTGTTGCAGCCCTGGATTACCGGGACAAAGGCCGCGGGGGAAGGCCGTGCCACAGACAGTGCTAGCTGGCCAGCATCGGCCCTCTTGCCGTTACCCCGTTCCCTGGCCCACTGCGCGAACTCGGCGAACTTGCCAGCGGGGAAGCTCAGGTTCACCTGGGAGAAACGCCGCTGCATCTCACCCGAACCCGGGTCCACGAAGCAGCCGGTAACGGCGACGGCCATCCGTGGCGACCTCTTCTTCAGGCCCGCGAGGTATGCCAACTCGCCCAGCACCCGTTGCTCGGCATTGCCGCGCACGACACAGGTATTCATCAACACCAGGTCGGCATCCTGGGGCCTGGAGACGGGCTCGTAGCCGAGCCACTCGAGATAGCCACCCAGTCGCTCCGACTCGGCCTTGTTCATCTGACAGCCGATGGTCCAGATATAGTAGCCTGGCATACGAATCGTCTTCCTCGTGGAAACAACAGCGAGGGACATATCCCCCGGACATCCCTCGCGGCGGGTCCGAGTATGGCGGAGGGAATGGGATTCGAACCCATGACCCCAGTATACCCGGGGTAAGCGCTTAGCAGGCGCCCGCACTAGACCACTATGCGATCCCTCCCCCGATGCCCAATATATCATGGGCCCAATGGGGTTTCAAGTTCCACACCCGCCGAGCACGACCAATAGTGAAAAGGCCGAGGAGGCATGTGCCTCCCCGGCCACTCGCGTAGCGACGTCCGCAAGAGGGTTGGCTTGGGCGGGGCAGGTACGGTACGCGCCCTAAGCCTTCGCCTCGATGCCCTTAAGTTGCTCCCACCTCTCCTCGCCGATGCACTCCTTCGCCTTGGCGCACCAGTCAATACAGGATGGTACCTGCTCCCCGTACACCCATCCCCCGCAGCCACTACACTTCACCCTGAGCTCGTTGGAGAACATCTCCACCTCTTCCCCACAGGTGGGGCACTTCAGTAGCGTCACCTTCAGGTTCCTCGGGTCCTGTCCTGGGCACTTGCTCCACATGTTCATGTCATCCCTCCAGGTCCGCAGCTTGCGATTGAATTCTAACCCCAGGGGGTGACACCTTCTATGACTTAGGTCACAAAGCGCATGCCTTGTCACCACAGCAATGGCGGGCGTACAATTGGGTCGCGCCGAAAGGAGGAGTAGCATGGGGGCAGACCGTGAACACAAAGGTGGTCAGGCTGCGGCAAGTCTCGGAGGCTCTATCTGGTTCGCTGGTTGGCTGTTCACTATCGCTTTCGCCAAACTGGTGTGGTGGAAGATAATACTGGGTATAGTAGTTTGGCCGTACTTCCTGGGCCTGGCGGTAAGATAGATACTGACAATCATTCAGGCGTGAACTGCGGTCAACAACCACTACCAGCGGATGCATTTCTGGAGCACACCGTAGGACTCCATCTTCTGCAGCAGGTCCCGGGACTTCTCCTCGCTGCTCAGCACCTCGTTTACCACATCATACTGATAGTGTCCGGCCTTGAGACGCACCTCCGCGACCACACCCAGCTTGGCCTCCAGGGCATGCTTCATCATGAGCCCGATGGCGGCGCTGAAAGGACAGATGGGAGCGCTCAGCCGGTAGCTGACCTTGACCTTATCGGCATCGGTCTCCACGTCATCCTCGGTCACCAGCCCCATGTCCACGATGGAGCGGTCGAAGTAGTCGGGGTCGTACACGTGCTCCAGGACGTCCATCACCTCCGCCTTGCTCACCCTCTGCTCCACCACCAGCCTGGTCTTCAGCGGCACCACGTGGGTGAAGTTGTACACCGCGGGGCACCTCTGGTATGCCAGGTTTTCCACCTCCTCCAGCTTCTCCCTGGGTGCATCCCCCCTGACGGCAAGCGTGACCTTGAGCTCTTCTATGAAGGGAGCGTCGGAGAGGCCGAACACCCGCGAGAAGTCCTGCTTGGCCTCAACCTTCACCGCCAGCTTCCTCAGCTTTATCCCCATCATCGCCGCCAGGTTGGCATAGGTGCCGGCGTAGCAGGCAGCCACTCCGTAGAAGCAATAGTGCATCGGACCGGGCGTCCTGCCGCCGCCACCCAGCATGGATGGCTGGTCGGCCTCCATCACCGCCTTGCCCTTCTCGAACGCCACCTCGCCCCGGAACTGGGCTCCTGCGGCCGCGTCGAGCAGCCACTCTCCCTCCAGGACTTGCGTCCGTCGCAGCTTGCTGGGGTCCTCCTGCGCCGCCTTCAACATCTTCTCCAATGACACCAGGTCCACATTGTTGAGCTTTTCCATCGGGAGACCTCCTAGTGATAGTCCACGGGGTGCCGGCCGTCCGCTACATCTTCTCAGGGGCAGTCATGCCCATAAGGTTCAGCGTCCCGGCGAGGACGACCTGGGCCGCCCTGACCAGCTTGAGGCGTGCCGCTGACAGGGCAAGGTCCTTGGAGACGACACGGCAGTCCCGGTAGAAGTTGTGGAAGAGCGTGGCCAGCTCCGTGGCGTAGTAGGGGAGGTGATGCGGCTCCAGCGTCTGCGCCACCGTCTCCAGCACCTCGGGCAGGAGCAGCATCTTGCGTACCAGGGCAAGCTCCGGGGCAGTGGTCAGCAGGGAGACGTCGCCATGACTGTAGTCTATGCCGCGCTCCGTCGCCAGCCTCAGGATGCTGGCGATGCGGGCGTGGGCGTACTGGACGTAGTACACGGGGTTCTCGGCCGACTGCTTCTTCGCCAGTTCCATGTCGAAGTCCATCTGGCTATCGGCCGAGCGGGAGAGGAAGAAGAAGCGGCAGGCATCCGCGCCCACCTCCTCTACCAGCTCCCTGAGTGTTATCAGCTCGCCGCTCCGCTTGGACACCTTCACCATCTCTTCGCCGCGGCGCAGGCTGACCATCTGCGAGATGATCACCGTGAGCCGCTCTGACTCTATCCCCAGCGCGCCCGCGGCCGCCTTGATGCGCGAAACGTGTCCCTGGTGGTCCGCCCCCCAGATGTCTATCACGCGGCTGAAGCCGCGCTGCACGAACTTGTTGTAGTGATAGGCTATGTCGGAGGCAAAATATGTCGGAGAGCCATCGGAGCGGACCAGCACGTTGTCCTTGCTCTCTCCCGGTGCCGTGGAGACAAACCAGGTGGCGCCCTCCTTGCGGGTGACGTAGCCCCTCTCCTGTAGCAGGTCCATGACTCTCTGGTAAAGCCCGGTCTGGAACAGGGTCTTCTCGCTGAACCAGACGTCGAAGGTGACGCCCAGCAGCTCCAGGTCGGCCCGTATCGAGGACACCATCCTGGCGATGCCCAGCTCACCGAGCTCCCTTATAGCAGCCTCCTGAGGCATGTCCAGGAACCTTCGGCCATGCTCCGCCTTCATCTCGCGGGCCAGGTCCATCATATAGCCGCCCATATAGCCATTGGCGGGCATCTCCACGCTGATGTCGTGGGCCTGCTGATAACGCGCGAAAAGGGAGCGGTGGAAGGCCTCGATCTGGGTGCCAGAGTCGTTGATGTAGTATTCCCTCTCCACCGAGTAGCCGCAGGCATCCAGGACACTGGCCAGCGTACTCCCCAGCACAGCCCCCCTCCCGTGGCCCACGTGCAGGGGGCCGGTGGGGTTGACGCTGACGAACTCTATCTGCACCCTGGTCCCCTGGCCCAGGCCCGACCTGACGAACTCCGCGCCCTCCTCCAGGACCCTCTCCACCTGGCCGGCCAGCCAGCGAGGGGCGAGGGTGAAGTTGATGAACCCTGGCGGCGCTACCTCGGCCTTCTCGAGTTCCTCCAGCAAGGGCAAACACTCCAGCAACCGGTGTCCGATCTCGACCGGGGACATGCCCAACCCCCGCGCCAGCTTCAACGGCAGGCTGCAGGCGTAGTCGCCGTGCTCCGGCCGCTGGGGGTGCTCGATGACCACGTCGGGCAGCGCGACGGAGAGCAGCTTGCCTCGCTGCTGCGCCTCCTGCGCCGCCTGGGCCAATGCCTCGCGCAACCTGTCCTTGATCATGACCTCAAACACTCGTCTAGCGATGACTTCCGATGATACAACATTCGCGAACGTGTCCACAAACCCCCACGTACTACTTCAGGGCCCTCTCGGCCAGTGTCACTGTCCTTTCACACAACGTCGTTTGAGGAGTCGCTAGGTACCAGTGTCAGACTCTCGCTCCATCGTACCCCAGGATTGAGACCTGCTGCCGCCGAGAGACTTGGCATGGAACATAGCCCGATTGGCCCTTGCCACCAGCTCTTGCACTTCAAGGGCATCACCGGGGTAGCTGGCTATGCCTATGCTAAGGCCGAGTGGAGGGACAAGCCTCTGTAGCTCCGCCTCACGGTCACACAAACGGCCGAACGCCTCCTGCAGGTGTGCGGCCACGGTGTATGCCTGCTCCGACCTGGTGTCCGGCAAGATTATGCCGAACTCATCCCCGCCGTACCTGGCTGCAATATCAGAAGTCCTCAACGATTCCTTCAAGAACTTGCCAACTAGAGTGAGGACCCTGTCCCCCGTCTGGTGCCCAAACCGACTATTCACCGACTTGAAGTTGTCAATGTCCAGGAACAGCAGAGAAAAACTCCCGCCACTCCTCTGGGCCCTTGCAACCTCGGCTGCCAGTATGGCCTGGAACTCACGGTGATTCCACAGACCGGTGAGATAGTCTTTGGCGGCCAGGTCTTGTAGTGCACGCTGCGACTGTTGCAACGCCTCCACCATGACATTGACATCGCCCGCCAGTCTCGCCAATTCGTCCGTTCCCGCAACCGTTATCCGGGCCGACAGGTCACCAGTAACTCCAACTCTGCCAACTGCGGTGCTGATTTTGACCAGCCGTGACAGCACCAACTTCTCCAAGACCACCAGAATTGCCGCTCCAGAAGCCAGCGCCACAGCCACGAGTGATGCCACAAGATAGTACATGCTTCTCTGGCCTTGCTGATGAATATCCCTGGGCATGGTCGCTCTCAATATGAGGAGCGGCTCACCGTAGATATCTCTCAGCAGGGCGTATCCTGCAATGGATTCCGCGGTCAGCGGCTGTACGACTATAGGGGGCTCTTCGGACAGGGTTAAATGCGGCACCTGAAAACCAGAAGGCACCTGTGAATCTTGGAATGGCTCCACGGTAAGAGAGAGCTGTACGACCTCCGCTAATCTTTGGACCTCCGCATCGTCCAGGTAACGACCCATGACCAGTGCCCCACGAACAGGGCCCTGGTCTTCACTGGTCAGGATCGGCCGTGAAGCAATGAGCATGGGGCCTTCCGAAAGAGGGAGTAGCCCAGCTACATGGCTCTCTGTGTCGGTATGGCGCACCAGCAGAGCATCGGCGGCAAGGTGCTCTTGCAGGCTTTCAGGGGTTGGCATTTCCTCCTCATCATGGAGGTCGAAAGCCTTGCCGAAGACCACTTCGCCAGAGGGATCAACAAACAGCATGAGGTTGAGTCTCAACGCGATGAAGGTGCCGTCTACCAGGTTGGACTCGATGTAGTCGGTGTTTCCATCCTCAATGAAGCCGTAGGTATCATCCCAATGAGCCCAGTCGGAAGTCGTACTGTCTAAGTCGGAGACCTCTTTTGACAAGATTGCCAAAGCTCGTTCCACATCACGGTGTGCGTTGTCCCTCTCCAGTTGGTCGAACCCGCCCAACACGATTATCCACGAGATGCCGTGCAACAGAGCCACCAGGACAACCGAGGTCAACACGACTACGGCTATCGTCTTCTTACGCAGCGTCATAAGCTGGCCTCCTCTTACAGTACCGAGCCCCCTGCCCCTAGCTCCGCTCCGCCTCCCGCCGCCACATGTGGGCGACCTCCTTGACCAGCGGAGCGTGCTCCGGTGCTTCCAGCCCCGGGTCCTCCTGGAATAGCCGCGTGGCCTCCTCACGCGCCTTCTCCAGTATCGTCACGTCGGATAGCCGCGCCATGCGCAGGTCGGGCATACCGCTCTGTCGCGTGCCGAAGAACTCGCCCGGCCCCCTGAGCCTCAGGTCCTCCTCCGCCAGAGCAAAACCGTCATACAAGCGCTCGATGAGCGAAAGGCGCTCCCTGCCCTCCTCAGAGGGCCGCTCCGCCAGCAGGATGCAATAGCTCTGCGCCTCCCCCCGCCCCACCCGGCCCCGGAACTGGTGCAACTGCGAGAGGCCGAAGCGGTCCGCCCCCTCCACCAGCATCACCGTCGCATTGGGCACGTCAATGCCGACCTCGACCACCGGCGTGGAGACCAGGATGTCGAACTCGCCGGCGCGAAAACGGCCCATCGTCTCCTCCTTCTCCGCTCCCCTCATACGCCCGTGCAGCAGGGCCAGCTTGAGGTCGGGGAAGACCTCCTGGGACAACCTTTCATACTCGCTGACCGCCGCCCTGGCCTCAATGGCTTCGGACTCCTCGATCAAGGGGCAGATGACGAAGGCCTGGTGCCCTTCCAGCACCTGGCGGCGCACGAACTCGTAGGCCTTGCCCCGCTGCTCCGGCCCCAGCCAGCGTGTCTTTATCCGCTGCCTCCCCGGCGGCAGCTCACCGATGGTCGAGATGTCCAGGTCACCGTACAGTGTGAGCGCCAGTGTCCGCGGTATCGGCGTGGCGGTCATCACCAGCACGTGCGGGTTGAACCCCTTCTGGCGCAGCGCCGACCGCTGCATCACGCCGAAGCGGTGCTGCTCATCCACCACCACCAGGGCCAGCCGCGAAAACTCGACCTCCCCCTGGATCAGGGCATGGGTGCCGATGGCGATGTCCACCTTCCCCTCCCGGATACGGCGGTATATATCGCCCCTGCGCCTCTCCCTGGTGTTTCCGGTGAGCAGCGCAACGGTCACCGGCCGCGACAACACGCCGCTGTGGACGCAAAGGCAGTCCTCCTCCTGCACCTCTTCCGAGGGCAAGAGGCGCGAGATGGTCTTGAAGTGCTGCTCAGCCAGTATCTGCGTGGGGGCCATCAGCGCCCCCTGGTACCCGGAGTCCACCGCAGCCAGCAGCGCCGCCGTGGCCACCACCGTCTTTCCGCTGCCCACATCGCCCTGCAGCAGCCGGGACATCGGCCTGGGCCTGACCGCATCGGCCAGTATCCCGTCCAGCGCTTTCCTCTGCGCGCCGGTCAGGGTGAAGGGGAGGAGACCGACGAACCTCTCCACAGCCCCGGAGGCGAGGCTCAGGGCATGGCCCTGCTGCTCTTCCTGCCACTCCCGCTTCTTTCCCAGCACGCCCAACTGGAGCAGGAAGAGCTCATCGAAAGCCAGGCGTTCCCTGGCCCTGTCCTTCAGCTCCACAGAGTCGGGGAAATGGGCCTGGAGCAGGGCTTCCGGCAGTGCCAGCAGGCTGCGTCGCTGCCTCACCTCCTCGGGCAGGAAGTCCCGCACCTGCCATGCCCACCCATCCACCACCCGCTTCATGAGACCCCTCATCTGCCTGGGGTACAGCCCCTGGGTCAGTGGGTAGACCGGCACCAGACGCCCGGCATGAACGAGGTCCCGCTCCTCCAGCAGCTCCCACTCCGGCGACTCGAACAGGCGCTGTCCTCGAAAAACACTAACCCTGCCGCTGATGACCACCCTCGCATTGACCGCCAGCTTCTTGGCCAGGTAGGGCTGGTTGAACCAGACGACCCTGATGTTCCCGGTCTCGTCTCCCACCACCGCTTCCGTGCCCTTCCTGCGTCCGAATGAGACAACGCTCGCCTCCCACACGTTGGCGATGATAGTCTGTTCCTCGCCCTCAACCAGGTCGCAGATGTGCTGCCGCTGGCTATAGTCAATGTGCCGTCGGGGGAAGAGGTAGAGCAGGTCTCGCAACGTCCCGACGCCGAGCTTTGCCAGCCGGGCGGCGAGGCCGCTGCCCACACCGTGGAGCACAGTAACCGGGGAACCGAGCATTCGCGATGACGACGGCGACGGCGGACGCGGGGTCCGGGGTCGCCTGCGGGGCTCAACCTTGGCAGCCTTACCCTTCAACTCCAGGCAGGCCAAGACCTCCCCCACCCATTCCACCCTCTGTTCCCTGTCCCACCGGGAATAGGCCGTGCCGGAGAGAAGCAGTTGTTGCAGTTTGGGCAACCGTGCCGGTGCGCCGCTGGGTTGGCCCTGGCCCGCAGTCCAGCGCCCCAGGTACGTTCCCAGCCCACCCATCACCGCCCTGTCGGAGTAACCCCTGGTGCCTTCTAGCTCCAGGATGCGGCGCAGAGTTTCCAGAGTAGGTGGCAATGACTCGACCTCAGCAAGAGAGCCCGGTCTGGCTCGACTCTACTCCAGCAGGGCAGATTCCTGACCGGCGTTCAGAGTGATAGTTGACGGGAGGGCGACTCATTTCCCTGCCAGAAAGCCCACACCCAGCACACCGGGGCCGGTGTGGGTGCCCAGCACCGGACCGAACCGGGCGCGGTGGACCTTCCTGCCCGGGACGATAGCGGCGAGACGTTGCGCCAGGTCTTCCATGTCATCGGGGGTGGTGGAGTGCAGCACCGTCAACTCCTCGACATTCGGGCACTCGCGTACCAGCTCGACCAGGCGTCCGATTGCCTTGGCCCTGGTGCGCACCCTCTCCAGCGGATGGACCTCTCCATCACGCACCACTATCATAGGTTTCAGGTTCAGCACGGAGCCAAGCAGCGCCTGGGCGCGACCAATCCGGCCGCCCTTGTGCAGGTACTCCAGTGTGTCGAAGGCAGCATAGAGGTTGAGTACCGGTATCTTCTGTCGCACCAGCGATGCCGCCTCTGCCAGCTTCGCCCCGGCCTTGGCAGCCCGCGCCGCCTGTATCACCAGCAACCCCATGCCCATGGACACCGACGTCGAGTCCAAGACCTCAAGAGGACGCCCTGGGCCCAGGCTTTCCTTGCCCAGCATGGCCGAGCCGTGCGTGGCGCTGAGCTTGTTCGAGATGTGTATCGCAAGCACCTCGTGCCCCTGCGAGAGCAGCTTCTCGTAGACCTCGGAAAAGGCGGCCGGCCCCGGCGCAGCGGTGGTGGGAAGCACCGGCCCCTGTACCAGCTTACGGAAGAACTCGTCGGCGGAAAGGTCAACGCCATCCCTGTAGGTCTCGGTGCCGAAACGCACGATGAGCGGGATCACGGTGATGTCCAGCTCCTCTACCAGACGAGGCGGAAGGTCGGAGGTGCTGTCAGTAACTATTTTCAGCCCCATGTCGTCATCCTCCTACTCTACTGACACGATATAGTAATAGTGCGGTTGACCGCCGCTCACTACCTCAAACTCCACCTGGGGATAGGCAGCGGCGAGCTCCTTCACCGTCGCCTCGGCGTCGGCGGCGCGCGTGTCGGCGCCGTAGTACAGCGTCACCAGTTCGGCAGAACCGATGCCTGCCTTGACCAGGGCCTCTTGCAACACTTCATGCACCTTGCCGCCAGCCACCAGCAGCTCATCGTCAACTATTCCGATGGCCTGCCCACGCCTGACACTAATCCCGTCCACCTTTGTCGAGCGCACCGCCCTCGTCACCTCCACCGTCCTCACCGCCCCGGCGGCCTCCTCCATGCCCCGGGCGTTCTGCTCCAGGCCCAGCTCGAAGTTGAAGGAGAGCAGTGCCGCCAGCCCTTGAGGCAAGGTATGCGTGGGCACGACGCAGGCCTTCTTGGAGGTCAGGGCCGGCACCTGCCTGGCAGTCTGCACCACGTTCTTGTTGTTCGGGAGAACGAGTACCTTGTCTGCGGAGACCCCCTCGACCGCCTTCAGGATGTCCCTGACGCTGGGGTTCATGGTCTGGCCGCCCGGCACCACGGAGGTCACGCCGAGGCTGCGGAACACCTCGGTGAAACCATCGCCAAGCGCCACCGCCACTATGGCTATGTCCGCCGCATCCGTCCGCTCCCGCTGTACCTGGATGAAGTCCTTGTGCTGGTCGTCCATGTTCTGGACCTTTATCTGGTGCAACGTCCCCAGGGAGGCAGCATAGTGCAACACTCCCCCCGGGTCAAGGGTGTGTATGTGGACCCTCACCGCGCTCTCGTCACCAACCACCACCAGCGACTGGCCCTTCTTGTCCAGGTATACCTTGACCTTGTCCGGCTTCAGGCGCTGCCCCTCGACGATGAACTCGGTGCAGTAGCCATAGGGTTCTTCCTTCTCGGCCGATACCTGAACGACCTTCGGCGCCAGCGGCACCGCGCTGGGTACCAGCGCCGGCTTACGGTACTGTAGCTCGTCAACCTCGCCCCTGAGGTGGTGCAGGGCCCCCTCGAAGACTACGAACAGGCCCTGACCACCAGCATCAACCACCCCTGCCTCGCGTAGCGCCGGCAGCAGGGTCGGAGTACGGGCGACCGAGTCCCTGGCGGCGTCTACCACAGCCGCCAAGACGGCGATGACGTCCACGCCCCCCGATGATGCCGCCCGTGCTGCCGCATCTGCGGCGTCGCGCATCACGGTAAGCATGGTGCCCTCGACAGGCCGCGCCAGGCTCTTGTAGGCATCCTCCGTCGCATGGCGGAGCGCGCAGGCCAGGTCGGTACAGCAGAAGGACTCTTTGCCCTGCAGCCCGCGGGCTACGCCCTTGAAGACCTGCGAGAGGATGACCCCGGAGTTGCCCCGGGCACCCATCAGGGCGCCATAGGCCATGGCCCCCGCCACGGCAGAGGCGCTGCTGTCCGGGGCGCGGTAGGCCTCCTCCAGCGCGGAGCGCATGGTAAGCAGCATGTTGGTGCCGGTATCACCATCCGGCACCGGGAAGACATTGATGGCGTCCACGTCGGCTGCGCTCTTCTCCAGCCAGGTCGTGCTGCTGGCCATCATGTCCCTGAAAAGCTGCCCACCGCACCGCTCTACCTGTCTTGTCCCAGGCTTCTTTCCCACTTCAGAACCTTCCAGCCCACAGGTCAGGCACCTGCCCGGCCTTTGGAAATTGCTCACCCGTGGTAGGTTGTAGTATCATAGATGCCGCATTTTAACATCAAAGCAACGACGCCACAAGGGATGTCGGGGTCAAGGGGGAAAACCAGATTGCCAGGAAGATGCGAACTCTGCGGCAAGACGCGCCAGTTCGGCCATAACGTGAGCCACTCAAAGCGGCACACTCAGAGGACTTGGAAGCCCAACACGCACCGCACCACGCTCATGCTTGACGGCACCAGGGTGCAGGTCAACATCTGCACCAGGTGCCTGCGCACCCTGCAGAAGACAAAGGTCTAGCCCATCGGCCTTGTGCCACCGCCACGGGGTTTAGCCAAGAGTACCCTCCAAACACACCTCCCTTCGGCCTCAGCTTGCAGGAGCCTGTGCTTTTTGGACGAAGTACCGTCTCTGGAAGTACAGGGAGAGGTTGACCAGGCTGATGAGTACCGGGACCTCTACCAGCGGCCCGATGACCGCGGCGAACGCCTGACCCGAGCCGATGCCAAACACCGAAACCGCCACGGCGATGGCCAGCTCGAAATTGTTGCTGGCAGCGGTGAAGGCGATGGTCGCCGTCTGGGAATAGTCGGCGCCGGCCCGCTTGCCCATGTAGAATGAGACCAGGAACATCACCACAAAGTAGATGAGCAGCGGTATGGCGATGCGCACCACGTCCAAGGGCAACTGCACGATATACTCGCCCTTGAGCGAGAACATCACAACGATGGTGAAGAGAAGGGCGATGAGCGTGACAGGGCTTATCCTGGGGATGAACTTCCTCTCATACCACTGGCGTCCCTTCATCCTGATAAGCGTGAAGCGTGTGATCATGCCTCCAAAGAAAGGGATTCCCAGGTAGATGAACACGCTCTGGGCGATCTGGCCGATGGTGACTTTCACCGCTGTGCCCTCCAGACCAAACCATCCGGGCAGTACAGTGATGAAGATATAGGCATAGACTGAGTAGAAGACTATCTGAAAGACCGAGTTGAACGCTACCAGACCGGCGGCATATTCGCTATCCCCTTTCGCCAGCTCGTTCCACACTATGACCATGGCAATACAGCGGGCCAGACCTATCATGATGAGGCCCTGCATATAGTCGGGGTATGGCCATAAGAAGCCAAGGAAGGCGATGGCCAGCAAGAACATCAGTGCCGGGCCGATGAGCCAGTTCTGCACCAGGGACAGCCCCAGCACCCGCCAATTGCGGAAAACCTTCCCCATCTCCTCATACCTCACCTTGGCCAGAGGCGGGTACATCATCAGGATCAGCCCTATCGCTATCGGGATGGAGGTGGTATCCACCTGGAAGAAGCTGATGAAGTCGGCCACTCCGGGGACGAAGTACCCCAGGCCAACGCCAAAGGCCATGGCGAGGAATATCCAGAGGGTGAGGAAGCGGTCCAGTGTTGAAAGACGGGAAACCCTTGCCTTGGTGATACTCATCGTACTCCCTACTGTGTCAACAGTCCCATGTCCATCAACATCCTCACCACCTTCGCCCTTATCTCATCCCTTATCTCCCTGACCTTCTCGATGGGCTTGTCCTTCGGGTCTTCCAGTCCCCAGTCCTCCGTCTCCACGAAGCTCGCAGGGCACACCCCCTCCACCCCGCAGCCCATGGTCACCACCCTGTCCGCCTGCTCCAGCATCTCCTGCGTCAGCGCCTTCGGCCTCTTGTCGCTCAGGTCTATGCCCACCTCGCGCATGACCTGCACCACCGTGCTGCTCACTGACCCGGCCGGGTTGGTGCCCGCTGAGAGTGCCCGCGCCTTTCCCCGGGCCAGGTGATTGAAGAAGGCCTCAGCCATCTGGCTGCGCCCGGAGTTGCCCACACAGACGAAGAGCACCGTCTTCATACCTGGCCTGTTGCCCGGACTTCACAGCCGGGACCGACCCTCTCCGCCTTCCTGAGTCGCTCCCTGTCCCGGGCTACCTCGGGATTGGCTTCCAACGCCCTCCCCACGGCCTCCACCACGGCGGAGAAGCACTCGCCCATTCCCTCGCGGTCTATGGAGTACAACGCCCACAGGCCATCCCTCCTCAGCTTGAGGAAACCGGCGTCATACAGGGCACCGAGGTTCCTAGAGGCCCTCGTCTGGGAAATCTCCAGCGCCTGCATCACCTCGCAGACACAGCACTCCCTCTCCAGGAGCAGGTTCAGAATCCTGAGCCTGGTCTCGTCCGACAACGCCTTGAACCCCCTGGCCATCCCTCGCATCACCAGACCTCCATAACAACTGTAGGCTTATATGCGCTTATGCGCCTTTACAATTTTAATCGGTGCTAGCTGGTGGTGTCAACCGGCACCGAACCAGCAAAGGGTATTCTCGACAGCACATGGCGGGGCGTCTATAATCGGCCCCAGGATGTGCCGGGGCGTCAAGGCTTCGGCATTGTCATAAGCGGCCCATCGTCAGAGACAGACAAACGCGAGGAGGGAGTGCCATGGCGGAGACTGCGGGTACCTATCCGGTGAGCCTCTCGGTGGACTACCCTGACCGGAACCTGAACCGGCTCACCACCTTCTTCAGGCTCTTCGCTGTAATCCCCATCGCCATCGTGCTTTCTCTGCTCGCCGGCGGCAGCAACCAATGGGGTGGAATACTGCTCCTGCCCACCCTGTTGATGCTCCTCTTCCGCCAGAAGTACCCTCGATGGTGGTTCGACTGGAACCTGGCCCTGGCCAGGTTCTCCAACCGCGTCGGGGCCTACCTGGCACTGCTGAGGGACGAGTACCCCTCGACCGACGAGGAGCAGGCAGTGCACATCACCATCCCCTACCCGGACGCCCAGAAGGAGCTCAACCGCTGGCTGCCGCTGGTGAAGTGGCTCCTGGCCATCCCCCACTACATCGTCCTCTTCTTCCTCTACATCGCCGCCGTAGTAGCAGTGATAATGGCCTGGTTCGCCATCCTCTTCACCGGGCGCTATCCCAGGTCGCTGTTCGACCTCGTGGTCGGCGCCATGCGCTGGAACCTGAGGGTTGGCGCCTACGCCTTTCTCCTCACCACCGACCGCTACCCACCCTTCAGCCTGAGCGAGTAGGACAGCCGTCCGGCATATCCAGGCCCTTGCCCGACAAGGGAACGGTGCCGGCATCCTGTCCCACGATTCCCGGGAATCTCACTCCCCGGGGCCGGGGAGGGGAGGCGTCACCGGGGGACGCGAGGGGGCTTGAAGGCCACGGGACGAGAGCAGGCCGGCAATGGCCAGGGCCGAGGAGGTGTACATCAGGGCTCCAAACCCCCAGAGCTGCGATACGGCGCCCCCCAGGAAGGGCCCGAGCCCGGTGGAGAGGTAGGTTGTGGAGTAGAGCAGGCCCGCCGCAGTACCCCGCTCCACGTTTTCCCCCAGCAGATAGGTCATGGCGCCGACGAAGAGGCAGGACCAGGCGACGCTCAGCAGGGCCTGGACCGGCAGCAGTTGCAGGTAGTGGCTCGACATGCCGTAGGCGGCGAAGACCAGCGCCGAGGCGACAAGGCCTACCTTGAGCATCACCGCCCCGTTGAAGCGGTCAACGAACCGCATCGCCACGAACTGGCCCGCCATGTTGATCCCGCTGAGGACGGCGATCCAGGCCTTGCTGGCGCCGATCCCCGCCAGGAAAATGGGGAAGATGGCCCATACGGCCTGGGCGCCCAGTTGTCTGAGGAAAAAGGGGAGGTACACCTTCACGTTGGCCCGGATGACTGCGGTGGGAAAAGCGGCTACCCGGATGCGGCCAACCCCCTGCTCTTTCAGTGTCAGCGAGAGGCCAAAGGCAACAGCCGAGGCAGCGGCGCTGGCCACGAACAACGCCTGGTAGTCCCTCAGGATGCCGGCCACAACGGCGCCGAAGAGCCAGCCCAGAGAGCCGTAGGAGGAGAACCTGCCCACCCGCCCCTCGGCCTCGTAAACGTAGGCCATCAGGGCCGAGGAGCAGGCGCCGAGGCAGAAGCCGACAATGGCCCTTGACAGTAGCAGGAGCATGGGGCTGGAGGCGAAAACCTGGAGCAGATAGGCCACAGCCGAGAGGCCGAGGCCGGCGCGGATGAAGGCCACCCTGCCGCGCATGTCCGACTGCCTGCCAAAGAAGAACGAGGAGAGGAAAAAGGCAGTTCCATACCCAGCCGCGATGAAGCCCACCTCGAGGTTGGACGCCCCCATGTCGCTGGCATAGAGCGGCAGGAAGATGACCGAGGCCTCGATCGAGAAATTGACCAGGAAGTTCACCGCGGCAAGCCGCAGGCCCAGCAACCCGTTCGACGCGTTGAAACTCTGTTTCATCCGATGGGTACCGTCATGAAGAGACACCAGGACGAGATACTACAACGTCCAATCCACTCAGGCAAATCAGAGCGTAGGCATCCTCCGGGAAACGCTGCGGGCGGACTCGTGGGAGAGTCCGCCCGCCTTCGCCTCTTTCAGACCCAGCTCAGACCGCTCTAGAAGAGCCCTCCGCTCACAAACAGCGGGGCGAACACTACCGATACGATGGACATGAGCTTGAGCAGGATGTTCAAGGAGGGGCCCGAGGTATCCTTAAAGGGGTCGCCCACCGTGTCACCCACGACAGCGGCTTTGTGTGCCGGAGACCCCTTCCCGCCAAAGTGGCCTGCCTCAATCCACTTCTTGGCGTTGTCCCAGGCACCACCGGCATTGGCCATGGTGACCGCTACCAGAAAGCCGGAAGCGATAGAACCGATGAGCAGCCCACCCAGGGCATTCGGGCCGAGCACTACCCCGACCACTATCGGCACCGCCACTGCCAGCAGGCCAGGCAGCAGCATCTGTACCAGCGCGGTGCGGGTGCAGATGTCCACCACCCTGGCGTATTCAGGGCGGGCCTCGCCCGTCATTAGTCCTTTGATCTCGCGCCACTGGCGCCGCACCTCATTGACTATCTGGAAGGCCGCCTTCCCCACCGCGTTCAGGGTGAGGCCACAGAAGACGAATACCATCATGCCCCCGATGAACACGCCCGCGATCACCAGCGGGTCGAGCAGGCTTATGCTCAGGCTCTCGCCCGTGAGCAGCCTCATTCTCTCGCCAAAGGCCGCTGTAAGGCCCAGCGCTGCCAGGGCGGCAGAGCCGATGGCAAAGCCCTTGCCCGTGGCCGCGGTGGTATTCCCCAGAGAGTCCAGCGCATCCGTCCTCTGCCGCACCTCGGGCGCCAGGTGGGCCTGCTCCGCGATGCCGCCGGCGTTATCGGCCACCGGCCCATAGGCATCGGTAGCCAGGGTTATGCCAAGCGTCGAGAGCATGCCCAGGGACGAGATGGCTATGCCGTACAGGCCTGCGAACTTATAGGCCACGATGGTGGCAATCACCACCAGAAGGAGGGGGAAGAGCGTGCTGAGCATGCTGGTGGCGAAGCCCTTGATGATGGTGGTGCCGGTGCCGGTCTGTGAGGCCTCGGCTATGGCGCGGGTCGGCTTGTAGCTATAGGAGGTGTAGTATTCGACGCTGAGTCCAATGAGGATGCCGGCAATCAGGCCAGCCAGCACCGCCCACAGGATGCCAAGGTCCAGGCCCAGGAGCCTGATGGTGACGAAGGAGAGCACGGCCACGAGGAAGGAGGCTATCCAGATACCGCGGCGCAACGCCATGAGCAGCGCCTCCATCTTCACCTGCTCCTTCACCCTGACGAAGAAGGTCCCGATGATGCCAGAGATGATGCCTCCGGCCGCGATTATGAACGGCAGCACCGCCTTGTTGGAATCGAAGGCAAAGCCGGCGGCCACGGCTACCACGAACGTTGCCACTATAGACGCGGCATAGGACTCAAACAGGTCCGCACCCATACCCGCTATGTCGCCCACATTGTCACCTACGTTGTCGGCGATGACGGCGGGGTTGCGCGGGTCATCCTCGGGGATCCCCGCCTCCACCTTCCCCACCAGGTCTGCGCCCACGTCAGCACCCTTGGTGTAGATGCCGCCGCCAACCCTGGCAAAAAGTGCTATAGAGGAGGCACCGAGGCTGAAGCCAACGATGATGTCCACCAGCTCCGGGCCGCGGAATATGAGGTAAACGATGCCCAGTCCAAGCACACCGAGGGCCACCACGATGGTGCCCATCACACCGCCGGAGGAGAAGGCCACTCTCAGCGCAGGGTTCAACCCCTTCATCGCTGCCGTGGCGGTCCGCCCGTTGGCGCGCACACCCATGCGCATCCCGGCATAGCCAGCACCGACCGAGGTTATGGTCCCCACCACATAGGCAATGGCGGTGCGCCAATCAATAAACACGGCCAGCACCACCGCCACCAGCAACACAAACCATACCAGCGTCTTGTACTCGCGGGACAGAAAGGCCAGAGCCCCTTCTTCGATGGCAGCGACGATCTCCCGGACCCTGGGCGTCCCGGGGTCGTGCTTCAGCACGCTCCAGGCCAGATATGCCACAAAGGCCAGCCCCACCACCCCGGTCGCAATGGCGATGAGAACCATAACCATAAACCAGGCCTCCTCGTGTTCAGATGCCGTTGCGGGCAGAAGGCATCAACCAAAGTGCAGAGTTTAGCACCACGAAGGTTACACGGTCAAGGTTTATGGCTTTATCATCCCCAAAAAGGCACCGGCTGCGACAGCAGTGCCGATGACACCTGCGATGTTGGGCCCCATGGCATGCATGAGCAGGAAGTTCCTCGGGTTCGCCTGCTGGCCCATCTTCTGCACCACGCGGGCCGACATCGGCACCGCGGAGACCCCCGCAGCTCCGATCATCGGGTTGACCGGCTCCCTAGAGAGCTTGTTCATCAGCTTCCCCAGCAGCACGCCGCCAGCGGTGGCGGTGGCGAAGGCGAACACGCCGAGCACGAAGATGAACAGCGTCCGCGTCTTCAGGAAGAGCTCTGCCGGCATCGAGGCGCCCACGGTGATGCCGAGCAGTATGACCAGTATGTCCATGAAAGGCTCACCGGCGGTCCTCGCCAGCCTATCGGTAACGCCACTCTCGCGAAGCAGGTTGCCGAACATGAACATCCCGATGAGGGGCGCCGACTTGGGTACGAGCAGGATGATCACGATGGCCCCAACTACCGGGAACAGTATCTTCTCCCGCTTTGATACCTCCCTGAGCTGAGGCTTCATGTATATCGCCCGCTCCTTCTTGCTGGTGAGGAGCTTGATGACCGGGGGCTGTATCAGTGGCACCAGCGCCATATAGGAGTAGGCGGCAACCGCGGTTATCCCCAGCAGGTGAGGAGCAAGCTTGCCGCTGAGGAATATCGTGGTCGGGCCGTCAGCGCCGCCGATGATGCCGATCGAGGCTGCCTCGGCGATGGTGAAGCCCATGGCCAAGGCAGAGAAGAACACAATATACACGCCAAACTGGGCGGCGGCGCCCAGCAGCAGCGTCTTGGGATTGGCGATGAGCGGGCCGAAGTCGGTGAGGGCACCCAGACCGAGGAATATCAGGATGGGCACCAGCTCCGTGGCTATGATGTTGTGGAAGATCAGGTACAGCGGCCCCGGCATCTCACCGTTTCCACCGGATACCATCAGGTCTCCCAGCGGCAGGTTGACCAGTAACATACCGAAGCCGATGGGCACCAGCAGCAGAGGCTCCATTCCCTTGGCTATGCCGAGGTAGATGAGGGTGCAGGCAATGAGGAACATGAGCACGTTGCCCCAGTAGAGCGCGGAGAGGCCGGTCTGAAACAGTTCCATGTGTTTCTCCTCTTAGCCGGGCAATAGAGGGGAATACTGGTGTGGGTGAGTCAAACAGGTGGTCAAGAGGCTCTGACTACTCCCTCTTGGGCTTGGGCGCTTCCCTATTCCTAGAGGTCAGTTGCACCACGATGCCAGTCAACCACACAGCGAGGGCAAGCACCGAGAGTACGACGAAGACTGTTGCGAACCCGATGCCGCCGATACGTCCGGCGAGTCCCCAGTCAACCATGTGCCTTACCCCTTTTTCAGGCCCCATCGGGCCCGCATTCAGCCGCGTATTATAGATGACCCCCCTCGGCCTGTAAAGTTCGCCGCTGGGGGAGTCATGTCCCGTGATACCACAGCGCTCAGAACTGGAAGACGAAGATGAGGATGGCATAGCCCACAGAGAAGAATAACCCCAGACAGAGGCCCCACCAGGGCATCTTGCGTTCGCAGTGACAACAAGCATCCTTCTGGTGGCTAGGCTTTGGGATATTTTTAAGGGCATCAAGACGCGGCCTGTGTTAGCGCCTTTCTCTCCTGCCCTCTGATGATGGCCTTGCTTATTTCCAGGACGGGGAAGATAGTGCCGGCGAGGAGGACAACTATTAGCCAATCGAGAGTGCTTAAAGGATACGTATTGAGTAGCTTGTTGAAGAGGGGCACCTCAATGATGACCCACATAAGCACGATTTGCGAGAGTACGGCGAGATTCAACCACCTGTTAGTGAACATACCGACCTCAAATATAGATTTCCTGTCCGAACGGAAGTTATAAGCCTTAAAGAATTGAATCGCGACGAGGGTAAGGAAAGTTAAACACTGTGCTTCTAACATACTCCTTCCTGTGTCCAGTGCCCACTTGAATATCCCCACGTTTACCAGGGCTGACCATATGCCACCGATGGTCAGGAGAATCACTACTGGTTTAGTGAAGATGCCTTGACCCCGGGGCCGTGGCTTTTGCTTCATGATGTCCGGGTCAGCCGGGTCAACAGACAGGGCAAGGGCCGGCAAACCATCAGTGACCAGGTTAACAAACAAAATCTGGACAGCAATGAGAGGTATGGCTCCATAAGGGATCCCGATAAGCGGACCGAAAAGGATAACCCCTGCCATCAGTAATATTTCCCCGATATTAGACGAAAGCAAATACATCAGATATTTCTTAATATTGCCGAAAATGCCTCTTCCCTCCTCGATGGCAGCCACAATGGAGGCGAAGTTATCGTCTGTCAGTACCATATCGGCTGCTTCCCTTGTGACATCGGTGCCAGCAATACCCATAGCCACGCCAATATCAGCTTTTTTCAAGGCGGGGGCATCATTCACTCCGTCTCCCGTCATAGCCACTACCTGTCCTTTTTTGGCTAAGGCTTCAACCACGCGCAGCTTGTGGGCCGGAGAGACCCGGGCATAGACCTCTATTTTTTCGACCAGGGCTTCAAACTCCTCGTCACTCATACCATCCAGTTCGACCCCGGTGAGGGCCACACCTTTCTTAAGTATGCCCAATTCTTTGGCAATGGCAACAGCAGTTAGCTTGTGGTCGCCGGTTATCATCACTGACCTTATGCCGGCTTCATCACAGAGCCTCACTGCTTTCTTAACTTCTTCCCGGGGCGGGTCAATCATACCCATAAGGCCGATAAAGACCATGTCCTGTTCTATGGCTTCGGTTCTGTCAGCAACATCGGGAAGCCGTTTGTATGCCATGCCCAAAACGCGAAGGGCGTCATCTGCCATGTCCTGGACTACAGACAGGATATTATTCCTATCCGCGTCGGTTAATTCTGCCTTCCGACTATTTCTGAGAATGTGACTGCACGAATTCAATATTACCTCGGCGGCTCCTTTGGAGTAAGCGATTTTGCCCTCAGGTGTCTGATGGACAGTAGTCATTCGCTTGGTTTCGGAAGAGAAGGGGATTTCACCAATACGATGATAGAGGTTACAAAGTTCCTTCTGCCACAGGCCGACTTTAGCCGCAGCTACTACCAAGGCTCCCTCGGTAGGGTCTCCTTTGATTCCCCAGGTGCCGTTAACAGAAACGAGGGAAGTATCGTTGCAACATGTACCTGATACCAGTAATTGCTGGAGGGCGGCATTTTGTTGGGGATTTATGGCCTCCCCGTTGAGTTGGAATTCTCCCTCAGGCTCGTAACCGACACCAGTGACATCAATGAGTTGTCCATCCACATAAATACGGCGGACAGTCATCTGGTCTTGGGTGAGGGTGCCGGTCTTATCCGAGCAAACGAAGGTAGTGCAACCCAATGTCTCCACTGCCGGCAGCTTTCTTATTAAAGCATGGCGTCTTACCATTCGCCGAACACCGAGAGCCAGGGAGATTGTGACCACAGCCGGCAGGGCTTCCGGAACAGCGGCTACTGCCAGAGCTACCCCCCAGATGAACATCTCTAAGATTTCATGTCCTCTCCAAACGCCCAGTCCAGCCAGAACGAAACACAGGCCTATGGCACCAATGGCAATATATTTCCCTATCTTATCCAGGTTGATCTGGAGGGGAGTTTTCTCCGTCTGGACTTCTTGGAGCATGGCGGCGATTTTGCCAAATTCAGTAGCCATTCCGGTAGCCGTGACAATGGCTGTCCCTCTTCCATACACAGCCGCTGTCCCCGTAAAGACCATATTCCGCCTGTCACCAATACTTACTTCGCCCGGCAATGGTTCACTTATTTTTTCTACAGGCACAGATTCTCCAGTTAAAGGAGCTTCCTCCGTCTTTAGGTTTATAGCCTCAATGAGGCGGGCATCTGCGGGTATCCGGTCACCGGTTCTTAGGAGGATAATGTCCCCGGGGACAAGTTCTCGGGCAGGTATTTCTGTTTCTTTGCCATCTCTTAGTACTGATGCGGCGGGCGCTGCCATCTTCTTTAGGGCCTGCATGGCCCGCTCCGCTCTGTATTCTTGGATAAAGCCCAGGCCAGCAGCAAAAAGGACAATGACAAAAATTAAAATGGCGTCACCTATTTCACCCAAGATGGCTGACAGGAGGGTAGCAACAAGGAGGATTATAATCAGAAAGCTTTTGAACTGCTCCAGGAATATCGCCCAGGGAGAGATTTTCCTCTCCTCTGCCAATTCATTGGGGCCGAACTGAGCGAGGCGCCTCTGGGCTTCCTCCTGACTTAAGCCGCTGGGGCTGGTGTTGAGGGAAGCTATAGCTTCCGCTGGTTTAAAGTTGTAGTAGTTCAGATTAACTGCCTCCTTTG
>JBFMDE010000015.1:0-30423 GCA_040754215.1 Chloroflexota bacterium | reverse complement strand
CAGGAGCCAGTACCGACCCAACCAGACGATGAACTTCTACGTGGACCCCAGCGAGGGCCACGATGACTTCCTGGTGAGCCTGGCCCTGCTCGCCTACGCCGGCAGGACCGCCAGGCCCACCACCGCCCGCGGGGGCGTGCGCCCTTCGGCCTGAGCTGCCGAGCAGGCAGAAAACCACGCTATGTCGCTCTGCCGCCGTTGTGGTAAAATTGTGCCTGGTTTGGGCGCAATCCGACGATACTCCATTGGAACTTCGAAGGAGAGAAGGACAAACTATGATCGCGTACAGTGCCAGCGGTAGAGTCCAGGAGGACGGCACCACCATCATCACTGGCAAGCCTGAGGAGTTGGACTGGCTCGGGGAGCAGATCGGCAATATCAAGGGCTATAAGCGCAACACCAAGAGCTCGGCGACGGCTCCGCTCACCACGATGAAGGAGCTGGCACAGAAGTTCCCCAAGCGCATCGTAGCTGTTCCCTAGCCCCGACAAGTCGGGTGCACGGCCAGGCCGGCAATCTCGACTCCCAGCACGTGTGTGACCCCGATGTATCGGGGTTACAGTCTCAGGAAACCCTGTTGGGCCCCAAGATAGGAGTTAAGCTATGCCCAGGTTCTCATTGATGCCCAGAGAGAAGAGGTTTTTCGACCTGTTCGAGCAGGACTCGGTGAACCTGGTAAAAGCGGCCCGCGCCCTCGTTGACATGGTGGAGACCTGGCAGGACGTAGAGGCCAAGGCGAAGGCGATCACCGACCTGGAACACGCCGGGGATGCCATCACCCACCAGATAATCTCCCTCCTCCACCGCACCTTCGTCACCCCCATGGACCGCGAGGACATGACCGCGCTGGTAAACGCGCTCGACGACGTGCTCGACTTCATACAGTCGGCGGCCGACTTCATGCTGCTCTACAGGGTAGGGAAGCCGACTACCAAGGCCTGCGAGCTGGCCAACATCGTGCTGGAGGCCAGCATGGTCATCGAGCGCGCGATGCCACTGCTGCGTCGTCCGAGCGCCCTCAAGGATGTCCTGACCCACTGTGTCGAGCTCAACCGCCTGGAGAACAAGGCAGACAATGTCTACCGTGCGGCGTTGGGCGAGCTGTTCTCCAATTCCACAGACTACGCCCTGATAATAAAGTGGCGCGAGGTCTACGAGCACATGGAGACCGCCACCGACCGCTGCGAGGATGTCGCCAACGTGCTGGAGGGGGTCGCCCTCAAATATGCCTGAAGCCTGGCTGCCGCTGGTACTGGTCCTAGTGCTGGTCTTGGCGGCAGAGTTCGTCAATGGCTGGACAGATGCCCCCAACGCTATAGCCACTGTAGTCTCCACCCGGGTACTCTCTCCACAACAGGCAGTGACAATGGCCTCGGTGCTCAACGTGGTAGGAGCGCTGGCCACCGGCACGGCCGTCGCTGCAACCGTGGGCAAGGGCATCATACGGCCTGAGACCGTAGACCTGTCCACAGTGGCTGCGGCCATGTCAGCCATAGTTATCTGGAGCACCCTCAACTGGCGCCTGGGCCTCCCCACCAGCGAAAGCCATGCCCTTGTCGCTGGACTGGCTGGCGCAGGCCTGGCGACCTCTGGCCCCGGGGTCCTGCTATGGCAGGGGTGGCAGAAGGTTATCATCGGTCTGGGCTTCTCCACCCTCCTGGGGTTCGGCGTCAGCCTGACGCTGATGGTCGGACTTTCCTGGCTCCTGAGACACGCCAACCCTATCCCCACCCGCAAGGTTTTCGGTCGCCTGCAGGTCCTGTCTTCAGCCTTTATGGCCTTCAGCCATGGCAGCAACGACGGCCAGAAGTTCATGGGAGTCTTCGCCCTGGCGCTCCTCCTGGGCGGGAAGTTGACCGAGTTCCACGTCCCCGTGTGGGTGGTGCTGCTCTGTGGCGTGACCATGGGATTGGGCACCATGTTCGGCGGCTGGCGCATACTCAAGACTGTGGGCTTCCGCCTAACCAGGCTGGAGCCGGTACACGGCTTCGCTGCCGAGACCTCGGCTGCCTTTTCCATCCTTCTGGCTTCTCGCTTCGGCATACCACTCAGCACCACGCACACCATCGGCACCTCGATAATGGGCGTCGGCGCAAGCCGGCGCTTCTCGGCGGTAAGATGGGGCATCACCCGCCAGATCGTGCTCACCTGGCTGCTTACCTTCCCCGCTTGCGCGGTGCTGGGCGCGCTCCTGGCCTGGCTCTTCAAGGCCATATTCTAGCGAATGGGAGGGGACCTCAATTCTCCCTCTCCCTAGCGGGAGAGAGTCAGAAGGAGGGGGGAGAAACCCAGGGATTAAGGCTAGCTCGTATAGCGAGAGCAGGGCTACGTGCGTCTCCGGCGGGCCTGGAGCTATGCCAGGATACCGGCTACCTTGAGGGCAACGGTGGCGATGAATGTCATGGTCAGGGGCACGATGCCCACCATCACCACGCGGGAGATGCGCCGCAGACGTGCACCGGCCTGGGGAGGAACGAGCTCCTTGGCAGCCAGGAAGCCCATCAACATCGCCGAACCCACACCGCTGACCGCCGCACCCAGCCCCATGGCGGATACAAGAGTCATCGTGGATACCGCGCTCGAAGTGGTCGTAGATATCATTGGCCCGTTCCTCTACCGATACAGGCCACAACACTACCATGGTACTCGCGAATTGTCAATAGATTTGAGGCAGGGTATAATCTCTTTTGCCCTGTTGTGATGAGATTGTGAGAACTGTGTCCCTGTAGCTCAGTGGACAGAGCGGCTGCCTTCTAAGCAGCGGGCCGTGGGTTCGAATCCCACCAGGGACTCCAGGGGGGCCGAGGGCCACTGCTTTCCCCAGGCAAGTGCACGCGGTGTAGCATCACGAAGTTGCAGAGCGGCACTCTCTGAACCTGTATGCTGTCAGTACTCTGAGGTCGGCCTTGACATTCCTAACTAACCTGACCCTGTGGAAAAAGATCACGCTCCTGACTACACTGGGACTGCTACTCGGAGCGGGAGTGTTCAGCTCTCTGGGCATGCGAGCAGTGAATCGAGCTACAGAGACAATGCTGCAAGACCGCATGACCACTGCTCGTCTGGTAGAAAGCTACGTGGACGAAATACTGGAACGTGCTCTTTCCGAGCTGGAGAGCACTTCCCACAAGATAGAAGCTGGCGAAGCAAAGGCCGATATTGAACCTCAGGTCGTGGCGCTTGAGGCGACGTACTCCCGCTTATCAATCCATACACGTACAGTCTTTTTGATTGACCAGAGAGGGCAGACCATTTGGAGCAAAGGGGACGTTCCAGAGCTGGAGGCCCTGGATATGTCCTCCTATCCCAGCATTATCCAGGCAATGAAGGAGGGTAAGGCTAGTATATCTGGGCTTACCCTGGCGCCAGCAACCGCTGTCCCGGTGATTCTCCTTGCTGGCCCAACCGACGAGGGAAACACTGGGAACAGACGGGCACTGGTCGTAGCCGTTGACCTGGCACAGTCCAGCATAGGCGGTTTCATCCATCCGATCAGGCTGGGAGAAACCGGCTATGTCGAGATTATCGACCAGAATGGGATCGTGGTTACCAGGACCGAGCCGGGGCCCAAACTAGCCCCCTTTGAACAAAGCGACCACAGCGGTCGCTTTGCCGAGTTGATCGCCGCAGGCAGGCCAACACGCGGGGTATGTCACACCTGTCATGAAGCCGAACAGAGGGTGCAAAGGAGGGACGTGTTAGCCTTTGTACCACTCTCCATGGCTCCCTGGGGAGTTGTCGTACGGCAATCAGAGGAGGAGGCTCTGGCTCCTGCTCGCGAGTTGCACAGGAACCTGCTTCTCTTTGGCGCCGGGCTGGTCACTATTGCTCTTGTCTTCGTGCTCGTAACTACACGGAACATCGGCAGCCGCTTGAAGGCCCTCACCGTTGCATCTCAAAGAATAGCCAAAGGCGACCTGGCCAGCTCCGTACCTGCCTCAGGGAAAGACGAGGTCGGCACACTGGCCCAGACTCTGGACGATATGCGGGTGAAGCTGAAAGCCTCGTATGGCGAGCTGGAGCAGAAGACCAAAGAACTCTCTGCGCTGCTCTCGGTTTCTGAAATCCTGACCTCCGCCAGCGATTTACCCTACTTACTCGATGCCGTAGTGGCAAAGGCAGTCGAGGTTATCCCTGGAGCCGATGGCGGCGTGTTGCTTCTCCGAGGGGCCAGTCCAGAGAGTATACAGATACAATGTGCCGTTGGGCTGGACAGAGGCTTGATTCCCCAACTCATGCTTGTTCCCGAAAGTCGCTCGTCTGACTCAGCTCTGGGACAGGTAGAGGATAGGCAAGAGGACGAGTTCAAAAAAGCAGTCTCGGCCCTGGTACAATCCGAAACCCTCAGGATACAAAGCCACATCTACGCCGTCATCTCTCAGCAGAATCGGCACATCGGTGGCCTTGTTATGGTGAGTTTTCGCCAGGGTCAGTCTTTCTCAGAGTCGGACAGCCGTGTCCTACATGCAGTTGCGGACTACATAGCTATGGCTATCGAAAAGAGCCAGCTGGCCAAAGAGGCAGAAAAGGCAATCGCGCTCCGCGAGGCAGACCGGCTAAGGTCTCAGATCATCTCTTCGGTGTCTCATGAGCTGAGAGCGCCGCTTACCCTGATCAAAGGCTATTCTACCTCGCTACTCCGCCCGGACGCCTCCTGGACCCCGCAGGCCCAGCAGGAGTTCCTCCGGATTATAGATGAGAAGACCGACGAATTGCGCGACCTGATTGACAAGCTTCTACAGTCAGCCAAATTGGAGGCCGGAGCCTTGAAACTAGAAAAGGAGCCGGTGTTGATACCCAGGCTGGCCAGGAAGGTTGTGGATGATATGACGCCACGAGCCAGGAAACACAGGTTACTGGTGAGGTTTCCCCCTTCTTTCCCGGTAGTTGATGCCGATGCCCGGTGTCTGGAGGAGGTATTGCGCAACCTCGTGGAAAACGCAGTAAAATACTCACCAGAAGGCAGTGAGGTCGTGATCGCTGGCGAGGTGAAGGACGGCACAATCGTGGTCAGTGTCAGTGACCAAGGAATAGGAATATCCCCCGAACATCAGGACAAGGTCTTCCAGCGATTCTACCGGGTAGGCGACCCGGCGGTCCGCAGCATCCCGGGCAGTGGGCTTGGGCTTTTCATTGTCAAGGGCCATGTCGAGGCTCACGGGGGCAAGGTCTGGCTGGAAAGCAGTGCCGGCAAAGGCAGCACGTTCTGCTTTAGCTTGCCCCTGAATCTGGCTGAAGGTAGCGAAAGAGAAAGCGGCGAAGGGCGGTAGATGACAGGGAAAACCTCGGTCTTGCTTGTTGATGACGACCCGCAACTGGTCAGGTTGGTGCGCGCTAACCTGGAGTCCGTAGGCTACAAGGTTTCCGTCGCCGCTGACGCTCGCTCTGCCCTCGCCGTGGTGGACAAGGAAATGCCTGACCTGATCATACTGGACATCATGCTGCCCCAAGTGGACGGCTACGAGCTCTGCCAGCGGATCAGGGAGTTTGCCGCAACACCGATTATCATGCTCACGGCCAAGGTGGAGGATTCAGACAAGGTCAGGGGACTGAGGTTGGGGGCTGACGACTATATAACCAAGCCTTTCAATGTGCAAGAGCTTTTGGCAAGGATAGAAGCCGTGTCGCGCCGCAGTCATTCCTCCAGGGAAACCGCCGGCCCCCGTACCTTGACCTGTGGCGATGTTTGCATTGATTTTGTCCAGCGCAGAGTGACAGTTCGAGGGCAGGAAGTGGCTCTGACCCCAACAGAGTACAGGCTCCTGTCCCATTTGATCAGCAACGCCGGTCGAGTGATACTCCACCGAGAACTACTGACCAAGGTCTGGGGCCCCGAATACCAGGACGAACTAGAATACCTCAGGGCCTATATCCGTCACCTGCGCCAGAAGATAGAGGTGGACCCCCATCAACCCGAGTACATCATTTCCAGGCCAGGCATCGGCTACATCTTCGTCGCCCGCTAACATAAGCTTCGGCCCATTACCCCGATAAGAGCCTCCTTCGTCACACTTTTTCACGAGTTTTTCACATTTTCACGGCCGGTTTTCATGCCTTTTTCATTTGCTGTCAGCTAGAATCCAGCCAAAGGGCTGGCTGTGAGTGCAGATGAAGTCTGAAGCGGAACGGCTCTCCATCCTGGTCATTGACGACGATCGGGCAACAAGCAGGTTGATAAAGCACAACCTGGAAAGCAACGGCACACAGGTACTGGAGGCCGCCAGCGGTCTGGAATGCGTGAGGATACTATGTCAATCCAAGATAGACCTGCTTCTGTTGGACCTGGTATTGCCGGATTTCAACGGCTGGGGTATTCTCAGCCTCCTTAGATTGACAGAGTCGCTCCACGATATGCCGGTGATCGTGGTCTCGGTGGAGCACCCCGACCCGGTTCTGATAAAGCGGTTCAGCCCGGACGACTATATCCAGAAGCCCTTCGATACGCGCGACCTGATAGTGCGTGTGAGAAGAGTTCTCGATTCAAGGCCGTCAGCCAATAGCTGGGCAACAAAGTCACAGTTCAAAGCTGAGAGCGAATCCGATGGCGCACTTTGGAAGAGTAGCAAAAAGGAGGGCAGGGGACTTTGAACACGGGCATTATCCTTCTCATCGCAGCAGTGGTGTTGGTCCTGTTGGTATTTGCCATAAGGATAGTCAAGCAGTATGAGCGTGGTGTGGTGCTTCGCTTTGGGCAACTAGTGGGACTAAGAAACCCCGGCTTCAACCTCATCATCCCTTTTGTCGACCGTATGACCAGGGTCAGCTTGCGGGTTGTGACCACGGTGCTGGACCCTCAAGAGGTGATAACCAGGGACAATGTAACCGTCAAAGTAGATGCCGTGGTCTACTTCATGGTAATCGACCCGATAAAAGCGATAATCAATGTCGAAGATTACCGACAGGCTACCATTCAGCTTGCCCTGACCACCATCCGAAGCGTCCTCGGGCAATCGGAATTGGACGAACTGCTTGCCCACCGCGACCAGATTAACTTGAGACTACGGCAGATTATCGACGAGCAGACCGAGGCGCCCTGGGGTGTCAGGGTGACGCTGGTAGAGGTCAAGGATGTCCTTCTCCCCGATACCATGCAGCGGGCGATGGCCAAACAAGCCGAATCAGAGCGGGAAAAACGAGCCAAGGTCATCCATGCTCAGGGTGAACGTCAAGCCGCTGAAACCCTGGCTGAAGCGGCGGCGATCATCCAGAGCCAGCCAGCGGCTTTGCAGCTCCGTTATCTGCAGACATTGGTCGAAATCGCCGGGGAAAAGAACAGCACCATAATACCGCTGACCGTGGACATCGCCAACGCCCTGTCTAATAAACCAATCCTCGGTCAACGCCAGACATAAGGTCGGACCGTATTAGGGCGAACCGCAGAACGAGAGAGGCGGGATGAAACACCTGGTCAGGGCCGGGGGATTGTTACTGGGGCTACTCCTGCTTGCCTTCTTTCTGCCCAGGATAGTTGGCACTACAACCTATCTGGAAGGATACGGCTTTTACCCCAGGAACGATGAGGCCAACGCCAACGAATGGGCAAGCCTGCCAGCACAATACGCTGAATCATCTGTTTGCAGCAGTTGCCACGCGGACAAGTACGGAGCCTGGAAGGAGTCAGTGCATAGCACCGTGAATTGCGAAGACTGTCACTCACCAGGTAAGGCACATATCGAGGAAGGCAAGACCCTGGTAGCAGATACCTCCAGAGAACTCTGCGGGCTGTGTCATGCCAAGGTCATTGGCAGACCGCGGAGCTTTCCCCAGGTGGATATAAAGACCCACGGCGGCGTATCGATCTGCACCACCTGTCATAACCCCCACAACCCCAGCCAAAGCGCTCAACAGGATTCGGGAAAGCCAACTGAAACAGCGAGACCACCCGCAATCCCCCATACGTTGGAGGGACGCGACAACTGCCTCTTGTGCCACAGCACCGGAGGAATCAAGCCATTCCCCGGAGACCACGATGGACGCAGTCTGGACACCTGCTCAATCTGCCATAAGAGCAAGTAGGCAATAGGAAGAGAGAGATGGGAATCACCCGTCGCGATTTCATCAGGGTTGGAGGGCTGGGTTTGCTGGGATTGACTATCATTCCTGGCAGAATACCCACCGCGCTGCAAGATATCGTGTCTCCTGGCACGAATCAGCAGGTAAGAACAAGCAGGAGTGACTCCAAGGCATCTCGTTGGCGATTCGTTGTTGACATCAGGAAGTGTATCGGCTGTGGCCGGTGTGTTAAAGCCTGCAAACTGGAAAATGACGTGCCTTTGCAGCCGGAGTACAACCGCACCTGGGTGGAGAGGTATGTGGTCAACGACAGTGGAGAGGTCTTCGTGGATTCCCCCAACGCCGGAATAGATGGGTTCAGCGCCGACTACCTGAACACGAAATACCAGAATCTGAAGGCCAGGAAAAGCTTCTTCGTTCCCAAACTCTGTAACCAGTGCCAACGAACCCCTTGCATCCAGGTCTGCCCCGTAGGGGCCACCTACCATACCAAAGAGGGCATTGTCCTCGTGGATAGGAAGGCCTGTATTGGATGTAGATACTGCATTCAGGCATGTCCCTATGGAGCGAGGTTCCTGGACCCGCGACTGAAGGTGGCCGACAAGTGCACCTGGTGCTACCACCGGATAACCAGGGGGTTGCTCCCGGCCTGTGTGGAGGCATGCCCTGTGGGGGCAAGGGTCTTCGGAGACATCACAGACCCTGAAAGCACGGTAAGCAGCATGACAAGAGAGGAGCCAACAGCAGTGCTCAAGCCAGACCTGGGCACCGAACCTTCTGTAGATTACATTGGGTTGGACAAGGTAATACGCTAGGCTATGTCTGAATTCATATATCCTAACGAAGCCTTGGTGGAGTGGGACTTGCTCATTGTCGTCTACCCCTATATTACGGGGCTAGTGGCTGGCTCTTTCATAGTGTCCTCCCTCTATCACGTTTTCGGATTGACCCGACTCAAGCCCGTTGCCCGGTTTTCCCTGATTACGGCGCTGGCCTTTCTGCTGGTCTGTCCCCTGCCCCTGCTTGTCCACCTGGGTCAACCTCAGAGGGCGTTGGAGATATTCCTGAGACCGAATGTCGCCTCCGCCATGTCGGGCTTCGGCTACATCTGGCTCATGTACCTGCTCATAGTGATTGCGGAGGTCTGGCTGGTGTTCCGGCCCGACATCGTGAGACGGGCCAGCTCAAGCCAGGGGACCAGAAAGACCATCTACTCTGCCCTGTCCCTTGGGGTCTCTGACTTATCCGAGAAATCCCTCAGCATAGACCGCAAGCTCATTAAGGCGCTGGCCCTGACTGGTATTCCAGCCGCTTCCTTGCTACACGGCTACGTGGGGTTTATTTTCGGCGCCGTCAAAGCCAATGCCTGGTGGACTACTCCTCTGATGCCCATCATATTTCTGCTTTCAGCGGTAGTTTCCGGCATCGCATTGCTCATGGTCTTGTACGCTGTCGTCACCAAGATCAGGAAGGAGCAACTGGACCGCGAGTGCTTCCACTCCCTGGCCCTGTGGCTGGGAGGCTTCTTAACTCTGGCGCTGGCGCTGGAAGGACTGGAGGTCCTCTCTATGGCATACGAATCCGATGAGAGCTGGCCGGCCGTCAGCCGGCTCATAACCGAAAAGATACCGATAACCTATCTGGGTGTCCAGTTCGGGATGGGCTCCCTGCTTCCGTTGCTCATCCTGGGCATCCCGGAGATAGTCAGGCTAAGAGAGCAGACGAAGACGACCTTGAGGTTTGGCGCGGCCGTCCTCGTTCTCATCGGGGTCTTTGCCATGCGCTGGAATGTGGTAATCGGCGGACAGCTGGTCTCCAAGAGCCTGAGGGGGTTCAGCAGCTACAGCCCCACGTTGACGGGACAGGGCGGCATCCTCATGGCCCTTGTCATCATGCTATTGCCGTTCATCGTTCTCGCCCTGCTTGCCTACCTGCTTCCTCCCTGGCAAGAGAAAGTCGAGCCACCGCGCCAGAGAAAGCTGAGCTTCTAGAGGTCACAAAGAGGAGGGAAAGAGGATGGAGTCTATGGCTGACCACGAGCATTCAACCGGTACCATAGTACGCTTTGGAGGAGGGCTCACTGCAGCCTTCAGCCTAGCGACGGGCTTGTTCGTCCTGTTTGTGATACCTGCGAACGCCTATGTAACCGGAGGCTTAGTTATCATCTTTGGTTTTACCTTCATTCTCGGTGCGCTCGCCTTCCTCGTTGGGAAGGTCTTCTTGCGGTAGCGGACAGGCGACAGCTACCTGAGACCGAGACGATGCCGGCGAATCGGTAAGCCTTATGGTGGGCACTTGGCGCATATTGACCTGAACAGCGTCGTGCTCAGGTAGCGGTCGCCGCGGTCGGGGAGGACCACGACCACCGTGCCGGACTTCATGCGCTCCGCTACCCTCAGGGCACCAGCCACCGCCGCACCGCTCGACATCCCCACGAGAAGGCCTTCGCCCTTGACCAGCGACCTCGCCATCTCGAACGCCTCGTCGTCTGTTACCACAAGCTTCTCGTCCAGCTCCTGCGGATGGTAGATCCTGGGGACGATGGACTCCTTCATGTTCTTGAGTCCCTGGATGGTATGCCCCTCCGTCGGCTCCACGCCGACTATCCTGACCGCTGGCTTGCGTTCCCTCAGATACCTGCCCGCCCCCATCAAAGTCCCGGTGGTCCCCATCCCGGCAACGAACACGTCAACCTCCCCCCGCGTCTGGGAGAAGACCTCAGGGCCGGTGGTCTCGTAGTGGGCAAGGACGTTGCTCTCGTTGTCGAACTGGTTGGGCATATAGTACAGGTGCCGTGCTTCCTGGAAGACCCGCTGCGCCATCCTTATGGCGCCGTCGGTGCCTTCCTTGGCTGGCGTCAGAACCACCTCAGCCCCGTAGGCCTCGAGTATGTTCCTCCTCTCCAGAGTGACACACTCCGGCATGGAGAGCTTGACCCGGTACCCCAGCGCGACCCCGATCATCGCCAGCGCAATCCCCATGTTCCCGGACGTTGCCTCGAGGATGGTCTTCTCCTTCGTTAGCTCTCCGGACTCCTCGGCCTTCTTGAGCATGTAGTAGGCAGGCCGGTCCTTGACCGAGCCGCCCGGGTTGCAGCCCTCAAGCTTGCCAAAGATGCGCACCTTAGGGTTCCGGTTCAGGTTGCGTAGCTCAATCAGCGGCGTATTCCCGATGGCAGAAAGTACACTCAACGATGCAAACTCTCCTTACACTAACCCTAGGTACACTCCACGTCGAAGCCAGAGTTTCTGGACGAGTAGGATTGTACACGGGCAGCGGTATGAGGGCAACATCACAATAGGGCCAGAATTCAAAGTTCACGCTGCAGGTGCAAATCACCCTCACCCTGGCCCTCTCCCGTCAAGGGAGAGGGAAGAGGAATTCTCCCTCCCCTGGCGGGAGGGAGTCAGAGGGAGGGGGAGAATCCACGGATTAGGGAAGCGTGCTAGGCCTTCCTGCCCACCGGTATGATGTACAAGGGGGCTTCGTTCTCGGGCATCGCCAGTACCCCCTTCACCCGCTCGTCAGAAAAGGCGCCGACGGTCACCGCGCCCAGGCCAAGGGCAGTCGCCTGGAGGCAGATATTCTGGGCGGCATGTCCCACCTCAATGTGGACATAGCGGACCCCTCTTTCACCGTACTTCTTCGTCGTCCTCTCATAGGCCGCGGCGATGACGATGTCCACAGCCCCTCCCCCCACCCAGGCCTGACCCAGGGCAGCCTCGGCAAGCTTCCCTCTGAGGTCCCCATCCTTTACCCTCACCAACTCGTGCCCCTCCGGCCGGTACCTGTAGACGCCGGGGGCAAGGGCCTCGACATCACCCACCACCAGATAGACCTCCAGCGGGTAGAGTGCCCCCGCAGAGGGCGCCGTGCGCCCTCCCCATTCCGCCGTTATCCCCTGCGCCGCCCACAGGAGCTGAGAGACCTCCCCAAGCTTCAGTGGCAGTTTGGCGTATTCCCTGACCGACCTCCTCTCGAAAAGCGCCGCTTCCAGAGAGGTTTCACCCTTTAGCGTTGACTCAGGTAGCTTCAAGGTCATAGCAGGCGCCACTGTCGAGGGGGAGGACACAGGTGGAGATAGAGCTGGTGCTGGCCTGGAACAGGCACAGGCCACGGCTGACAAGAGTACCAAAAGCAGGGCAACCGAACGCTTCATCTTCATCCTCCTCGCTGGCAACAGAGACCCGGAGGGGCCGGTGGCCCCCAGTATACATTACAGGCCGTTTAGAAACCTCACCCCCTTGGTCCCCCCCCTCCTTTGCCAAAGATGCCAGTTTCCAAGTCAGCCCAACACTGGTAAACTTGTCGTCAAGAGACAGTCCCAAGGACAGACTGGGACGCGAAGGGGAATCGAGGGGAAACCAAAGGGGGTAGAGATGGACGTCAAAGCATTGCACCTGATAACCTATGGCATTTACGTCATAGGCTCCCGGGACGGGGAGAAACTGAACGCACAGGTGGCCAATACCGTAATACAGGTATGCGCGGAGCCAGCGGCGGTCGGGGTAGCCATAAACAGGAACAACTTCAGCCACGGCCTCATCAAGGCAAGCCGCTGCTACTCTGTCTCAATACTTGCCGAGGACACCCCGCTGAGCTTCATCGGAGGCCTGGGCTTCAGGTCGGGACGGGAAGTGGACAAGCTGAAGGACGTCAACTACAGGATAGGCGTTACCGGTGCTCCCGTAGTGCTCGACAATGCCCTGGCCTACCTTGAAGCCAGAGTCATCTCGGAGATGGACGTGCGCACCCACACTATCTTCGTCGGCGATGTCGTCGAGGCACGGCTCCTCAAGGAGGGCAAGCCGATGACCTACGCCTACTATCATCAGGTGAAGAGAGGGACGACACCGCGCACGGCGCCGTCCTACGTGGAAGAGAAGAAGCCAGTGGTACAGATGGCGAAATACAAGTGCAACGTCTGCGGTTATATCTACGACCCCGAACTGGGAGACCCGGAGGGCAACGTTCCTCCGGGGACTCCTTTCGAGAAGCTGCCAGACGGCTGGACCTGCCCGGTCTGTGGCGCGGGGAAGGAGGAATTCCAAAGGGTATAGAATAGCGCACTCCCAAACGCTACTTCGCTGCGGCAGGTTTCGCTACCTCCCCCTTCTGTCTCCAGCGGTTCATCTGCCGAATCACCATGAAGATGACGAAGGCAACGATGACGAAATCTAGAACGGTGTTGATGAACGCACCGTAGTTGAGAGTAGAGGCACCGGCCGCCTTCGCCTCTGCCAGCGACCGATAACCCTTGCCGGACAGGTCAACAAACAGGTTAGCGAAGTCCACCCTGCCCAGCAGTAGTCCAATGGGTGGCATGACTACGTCGTTGACCAGAGAGGTAACAATCTTGCCAAATGCTGCGCCAACGATGATCCCGACGGCCATGTCTACCATATTGCCGCGTACGGCGAACTCCTTGAATTCCTTCATCAACGCCATTGCCTTCCTCCTGTAGGTGATAGATTCACGGCACCCATGTGGTCCACGCTATGCCCTTGTCAGAGTGTCGCGGCCACCCTATCAGATGCTCACAGGTATCCCCCTTTCCTTACGGCAGCGGTTTCGCGGGGTTGATAGTACCGTACCAACAGCAGAAGTGCAAAGGGCAGAGGAGTGCGCTCTCCATGATATTCACTTCTTGCGGCTTGTTGGGGTAACATGTAGTGGCCATGCCCAAGCACTACCTGGTGCTAGCCCTGGGGGTAGTATCCGTCTCCTTCGCGGCCGTGTTCATACGCCTGGCCGAAGCCCCACCGCTGGTCATCGCCGCCTATCGCCTCGGCCTTGCCTCTCTGGTGGTAGTTCCTGCGGCCTGGATACGCTCGCCGGGGGAGATACACCGCCTGTCGGGACAGGATGTCCTGCTGGCGCTGCTCTCGGGCTTCTTCCTCGCGCTGCACTTCGGCCTCTGGATCGCATCGCTCAGCTACACCACGGTGGCAAGCTCAGTGGTGCTGGTGACCGCCAACCCCATCTTCGTCGCCGTGGCATCCCGTTTCCTGTTTCACGAAAAGCTGGGCAGGCAGACCATAGCCGGCATCATCGTGTGCCTGTTTGGCGCTGCCCTCATCGGCTACGGGGACTGGAGGCTTGGCAGCAGAGAGCTCCTCGGGGACGCGCTGGCCTTCCTCGGGGCGCTGGCCGTCGCTGGCTACCTCCTCATCGGGCACAGGTTGCGGCGGACCACAGGTCTGCTGACCTATGCATCACTGGTCTATGTCTCGGCCGCCGTTGTCCTGCTGCTGGCCACGCTGCTTTCCGGACACCGCCTGGCTGGCTACTCCCCCACCACCTACCTGATGCTCCTCCTGCTGGCAGTGGTCCCGCAGCTCATGGGCCACCTGTCGCTCCTCTGGGCGCTGCGCTTCGTCCCGGCGACCCTGGTCGCCGTCGCCGTCCTCGGGGAGCCTGTCGGGGCTACAGTACTGGCCTTCCTGGTGCTGCACGAGGCGCCGTCGCCGACCACCGTCATTGGCGGCATCGTCCTGCTGGCCGGCATCTTCGTGGCATTCCGCAGGGCCATGCCAGGACCGGCTTAGAACAAGCTCTGGAATGGGTACTCTCTTGATTTCCCTACGGCGGGCATGGTAAAAAGCATCTGGCCCACGAGGGTGACAACATCAGACCACGATGGCGAAGCGGCGCATTGATTCCCTGATGGTGGAACGGGGGCTGGCCGAGACCAGAAGCCAGGCCCAGGCCCTGCTCATGGCAGGGAAGGTGATGGTGGGCGACAGGACCATCACCAAGGCAGGCACCCTGGTGCCGGAGGAGGTCGAGCTCAGCCTCCGCGAGTCCCTCCCCTACGTGAGCCGCGGCGGGATAAAGCTGGCCCATGCCCTGGACGAGTTCCACATTGACGTCGCCTCGATGGTCGCCGTGGACATCGGGGCCTCCACCGGCGGCTTCACCGACTGCCTGCTGCAGCGGGGAGCGGCCAGGGTCTATGCCGTGGACGTGGGCCGCGGCCAGATGGACCACCGCCTGCGCCAGGACCCGAGGGTGGTGTTGATGGAGCGGGTCAATGCCCGCTACCCCTTCCTCCTGCCCGAGAAGGCGAACATCGCCACCATAGACGTCTCCTTCATCTCCGCCACCAGGGTCATCCCCAGCGCGGCCAGCGTGCTCAAGCCCGGAAGCCCGGTCGTGGTGCTACTCAAGCCCCAGTTCGAGGCGAGAAGGGAGGAGGTGGGCAAGGGCGGCATCATCAAGGACCCGCAACTGCACGCGCGGGTGCTGGGCCGGTTCATCGTCTGGGCGGTGGACCACCGCTTCCGCCTCCGGGGGCTCGTCCCCTCCCCCATAGCCGGGGCCTCCGGCAACCAGGAGTTCCTCGTCCTGCTGACAACTCCCCCCGCTCCCCAGTCTCCAGCGGGTGACGCATGAAGAGGACGGGCATCTTCTTCCACTATCAGATGGGGGAGAGGCTCAGCGACTTCCCCCAGTTGCTCGGCCCGACCCTCAACGAGCCGAACGTCCTGCTCTACGACGCCTTCTATCCCTTCAAGCCAAGGTCGGAGTACGACCTCGACCCGGTGGGCGAGGAGCAATTGCTGGAGGTGCACTCCGGGGCAATGGTGGAGCAGGTGAAGCGCAGCGGTTACTACCAGACCGCGGTGCTCTCCGCAGGGGGGACGGTTCAGGCAGCCCAGCGGATATGGGAGGGGGACATTGACAACGCCTTCGTCTTCACCGGCTGCGGCGACCACCACGCGGGCAGAGACTCCTTCGGGGGCTGGTGCTACTTCAACGGGGCTGCCCTGGCCGTGACTGAGCTACGGCGCAGGTACGGAGCGAGCCGCTTCGCCATCGTGGACACAGACGCCCACCACGGGGACGGCACCTGGGATATCTTCAAGGACGACGAGGACCTGCTCTACGTCTGCTTCTGCGGCATGGGCACCGTGGAACGGAACAACAAGGTCAACGTCCACGTCCCCTACTACACCTCAGACGCCGACTACCTAGAGAAGGTGGAGCAGGAGTTCGCGCCGCGCGCCCGCCGTTTCCGCCCCGAGGCCATCTTCTGGAACTGGGGCTACGACGGCACGCAGGGAGAGTACGGGGACATGGGGCTGACCCCTGATGTGCACCACCAGCTCGCCCGCACGTTCAAGGCGGTAGCCGACGAGGCATGCGGGGGCAGGCTCATCGTGGTGCTCTGCGGCGGCAGCGGCAAGGGGACGGCGAACTACGCCATCCCCCGCATCATCCGCCGCCTCGCCGAGCTGGAGTGAGGACGGGGAGTCCGACTCTCTCCCGCCGTCCACACCCTTCGTCCTCTGGTCTCCTCCGTTCCTATCCTGTATACTTGGCCCCGATGAAATCGGGGAGACCTGTTTCCCTCCGCGTGGACGGGCTGAGGATAGCGGCGGCCGCCTATCTGCCCGACGGCCACGGGCCGTTCCCGGCGCTGTGCCTCTGCCACGGCATTCCGCCGGGGCCGCGCGACCCGAACGACCAGGGCTATCCCCTGCTCGCGGAGAGGTGCTGCCAAGCCGGCTTCGCCACCACGATATTCAACTTCCGCGGCGCCGGCGAGAGCGAGGGCAACCTGGACATGCCGGGCTGGGCCCGCGACCTCAAGGCCGTGCTGGACTATCTCCTCTCCCTGCCGGAGATTGACCGGGCGCGGGTGAACCTGCTGGGCTTCAGCGCTGGCGCCGCGGTCTCCGTCTACGTGACGGCGGGCGACCAGAGGGTTACCGCAGTGGCAAGCTGCGCCTGTCCTGCGGAGTTCCGCTTCCTGCCCGACCTGGACAAGGCACAGGAGTTCGTGGAGCACCTCAGGGGAATCAACCTCATCCGCGACCCCCACTTCCCCGCCTCGATAGAAGAGTGGGTACGCGGCTTCCGCGACATGGCCCCGCGGGACTGGGTGGGACGGGTGTCGCCGCGGCCCCTGCTGCTCGTCCACGGAGACCAGGACGAGCTGATACCATTGAAGCAGGCCAGGGAGCTGTACGAGAGGGCGAAGCAGCCCAAGGAACTGGTCATCATCCCCGGCGCCGGCCACCGACTGCGGCGTGAGCGGCGGGCCATGGACATAGCCCTGGCCTGGCTGAAAAGGGTCAACCGCCTGGAGTAGTCACGGAGAATACCCTATTCAAAGGGGTCATGTCGGTAGACCATTTGCAGAGCTCACACCAGACGGGAGCGGATTCTTCGTCCCTCCCAGGGAAGGACTCAGAATGACAGGGGATGGATAATGGGTACCGGTGGCAGGCTAAGGCGCTACCTGCCGCTCTTACTCTTCGCCGCAGCCCACGCCCTCATCTTCCGCTTCCTCCTCGGCAGCGGGAACTCGGTCTTCTCCGACCGTGCCTCCGACATCTTCAACGGCCTGCTCCCGTACCGGGACTTCGTGCTGGAGTACCCGCCCCTCTCCCTGGCCGTGCTGCTGCCGCCAAGGCTCTTCGCGCAGGACTTCTGGGGCTATGGCCGGGCCTTCAGCTACGAGATGCTGCTGCTGGACCTGGCGGTGCTGGTGCTCATATACCTGCTCGCGCTCAGGCTGGGACGCTCGCCCTGGCTGGCGCTCGCCGTGTACACTGCGGTCCTGCTCTCCACCGGCTCCCTGGCAGCGCAGCGCTACGACCTCTTCCCCGCAGCGCTCGTCCTCCTGGCCGTGTACTGCCTCAGCCGCGGCAAACACACTTGGTGCTGGGCCGCGCTGGCGCTCGGTACCACCGCCAAGCTGTACCCTCTCCTCCTGGTGCCGCTCCTGGGCATCTACCAGGTGAGCCGGCGGGACTACAAAGGGCTGGTGAAGGGCGTGGCGGCTTTCCTCATCATCACCACCGGCATCATGCTGCCCTGGGTCCTCCTCAGCCCCGGAGGCTTCTGGGAGTCGTTCCAGTTCCAGCTTGTGAGGGGGCTGCAGATAGAGAGCACCTATGCCTCCGGGCTGCTGGTGGCGGAGAACCTCGGCTCGACCTCGCTGGGGGTCGAGTTCCGCCACGGGGGGATTGACCTGGTCTCGCCCAGCGCCGACATCCTGGCACGGTGCTCGACCTGGGCGATGCTCGCGGCCCTGGCCGCAGTCTACCTGCTGTACGCCCGCAGCCGGAGACGGTGCGCGGGCACCACACAGGAAACGGCGTCACAGGGGTCGCAGGAGTGGAACGGCATGCTGGTCTACTTCCCGCTCGCCATAGCCGCCTTCCTGCTCACCAGCAAGGTGCTCTCCCCGCAGTTCCTGCTCTGGCTGACGCCGCTGGTGCCCCTCATCGGGGGACGGGGGCGCTGGTGGCTGTGGCTGCTCTTCATCGGCATCGGGGGGCTGACACAGTACATCTTCCCCCACAGCTACTACGACCTCATGGACCTGAAGCCGAACGCGGTCGCGGCGCTGACGGCGCGCAACGCGCTGTTGGTACTGTTCACCTGCCTGCTCGTAAGGCGGGCTGCACGTACCATGCCTCAGTTGCCCTCTTCCGTCAAGGGAGAAGGATACTAGCCTTTTGACCCAAAGTTGGCCATGATATAATCGGCCTGTCCTCGTCCGCTATCACCTTCGCCACCAGAAACCACATTAGGGGAGGAGAACGATGCAGCCGTTGGAAGGTATCGTGGCACTGGACCTGGCCCGCCGCTATCCCGGGGCCTACACCGCGATGTTCCTCGGAGACTTCGGCGCCGACGTGATCAAGGTTGACCCGCCGGGGGCCTCCTTTCCCCATCCCAACATTGACACCCGCACCGAGAGCTTCGCCGCCTTCTACGCCCCCGACCGCAACAAGAGGAGCCTGGTGCTCAACCTGAGGTGCGACGAGGGGCGGGAGGTCTTCCTCAAACTGGTGCGGAAGGCAGACGTGCTGATAGAGGGCTTCCGCCCCGGCGTGATGGGCCGCATGGGAGTGGGATACGACAGACTGAAGGGGGTCAACCCCAGGCTCATCTACTGTGCGCTCACCGGGTACGGGCAGGACGGCCCCTACGCCCACCTTCCGGGGCACGACATGAACTACTCCGCCATCGGCGGGACGTTGAGCATGATAGGGCCCAGGGGCGGGACACCCTGCTTTGCCTCCAACTACCTGGCGGACATGGCCGGTGCCGGCCTCCACGGCGTCATCGGCATCCTCCTGGCGCTGGCGGCAAGGGAGAAGACAGGGCAAGGCCAGCTCATAGACATAGCCTACCTCGATGGCGTAGTCTCGCTGCTGGCAATGGAGGCCTCGTTCTACTTCGCCACCGGCAAGGTGCCGAAGAGGGGCGAGACCTTCACCACCGGCGACGCACCCTGGGCGCAGAACCTCAAGTGTAGGGACGGGGAATACATCGCTATAGGCTGCGCCGAGCCGAACTTCTGGGAGAACCTCTGCCGCGCCGTGGGGCGCGAGGACCTGGTTCCGTTCCACAACCCGCCCCAGGAGAAGAAGGGCTGGGTGATAGCGGAGTTGCAGAAGGTGTTCCTCACTCGAACCAGGGATGAGTGGTGGGATTACCTCAAGGGGAAGGACACCTGCGTCGGCCCGGTGTACTACTTCAACGAGACCTTTGCCGACCCGCAGGTCAAGCACCGCAAGATGCTGCTGGAGTTCGACCACCCCGCTGCGGGCAAGGTAAAACATACCGGCATCCCCGTAAAGCTGTCGGAGACCCCCGGCAGCGTGAGGAGCCTGGGCACAAAGACAGGCGCCCACAGCGATGAGATACTGAAGTGGCTGGGGTACAAGGTCAAAGAGGTCAAGAGTCTGCGCTCTGCCGGCGTCGTGGGATAGACGGCATTATTCCCAAGCAACAGTAGGTCGGGTTTCCTAACCCGACCATGCCAAGGCAGGTTGGGAAGCCTGCCCTACGCCATGAACCGGGTGTCGCCAAATAAGCGCTGGTAGTAGCCAGAGGTGACACTAAGCGGCCGGGCCGCCCCCTCCGGACTCCTCCCAGCCCTCGCGCCGCTCCTTCTCCAGGAGGTCCATCAGGCGGGCGGCACGGGTGTAGCCGATGCGCAGCCGCCGCTGCAGGAAGGACGCCGAGATATGCCGGTGCTCCTGGGCCAGGCGCCGGGCTGCGCCGAGCAAGGGGTCTTCGGGCACGACCTCACCCCCCCTACCCGGCTCCACGATGAACTCCTGGACCCGCATCGGCGCCTCCGGCCCCTTCTGGCTGTTCCAGAAGTAGACCAGCCTCTCGATCTCCTGGTCGGAGACGAAGCAGCCCTGAAGCCGGCGGGGCTTGGCGGCGTCTGTTGGCATGTAGAGCATATCGCCTTTGCCCAGCAGCTTCTCTGCCCCGACCATGTCCAGTATGGTCCGCGAGTCAACCTGCGAGGTGACGGCGAAACTGACACGGGTGGGGAAGTTCGCCTTTATCAGGCCGGTGACCACGTCCACTGAAGGACGCTGTGTCGCCACCACCAGGTGTATGCCCGTGGCCCGGGCGAGCTGGGCCAGGCGACAGAGGGAGCGCTCTACCTCATCATAGGCGGTCATCATCAGGTCGGCCAGCTCGTCTATCACCAGCACAAGGTACTGCATGGGCTCCGCCGGGTGCTTCTTGTTGAAGTCCTCGATGTTGCGCGCCGTCACCCGGGCGAACTGGATGTAGCGCCGGTCCATCTCCTGCAGCAGCCAGCGCAGCACATCCACGGCCTTCTCCGTGTCCACCACCACCGGGGCCACCAGGTGCGGTATGGTGTTGAAGGCCACGAGCTCCACACGCTTGGGGTCCACCATGATGAACTGGACGTCCTCGGGCGTGTTGTGCAGCAGGATGCTGGCTATGGTGGAGTTGAGACAGACCGTCTTGCCGCTGCCGGTCGCCCCGGCGATGAGGAGGTGGGGCATCTTGGATAGGTCCGCGGCCACCGCCTCTCCGCCAGCGGCCTTGCCCAGGGCCAACGCCAGCTTCGAACGTGCCCTGACCTTCTGGAAGGCCGCGGTCTCAACCACGCTCCTCAACGTGACCACGCCGGTCGTCGTGTTGGGGACTTCGATACCCACCACCGATTTGCCGGGAACCGGCGCCTCTATCCTGACGGTCGGCGCCGCCAGTGCAAGCGCCAGGTCGTTGGCCAGCGAGGCGATACGTTCCACCTTCACCCGGGTGCGCGAGACCTCCTCCTGCCGCACCACCACATTGCCGTCCTCGTCCCTCTCTTTGACCTCCCGGTACTTGCGGTCCCAGCCCGGCTCCACCCCGAACTGGGTCACTGCCGGGCCGACGTTTATCTCCACCACCTTGGCCTCTACGCCATAGCTGGCGAGCGCCTCCTCGATGGCACGGGCACGCTTGTTGTTATCGGCCTGGTACCCCAGCACCTTGTCGGAGCCCTTCTCCAGGATGTCCAATGGAGGAAGCTGCCAGCCGCTGGGGGTGAGCATGGGCTTGGAAGCAAACCTGCGCCAGAGCCTTTCCACCTGACCCGCAGGGACCTCCGCCTGCTGCTCCGCCGGCTTGACCTCCGCAACGGGTACAGGAGGCGCTGCCGGTGCACCAGGCTGCTCCGCCTCCGCTGCGGCGACAGGTCCTATGCCGGGTCCCTTGACCTCGGCCCGGTGGAGGCGCAGGCCACTGAGGGAGGACCAGATGCCACGGAGGGCCACAGCCAGGCCCTTCCCCACCACCCAGAAGGCCCTGACGGTGCCGCGCGGGGTGACGAACAGAAAGCCGACCAGCGTCAAGGCAGCTATCCTGAGGGCGCCGAGGACGTCCGGGCTGTGCAGGAGCCACTGGCCCGCATATCCGCCCAGGCTGGCCTGCGCCAGGACGCCACTACCAGGATAGAAGAAGGCGAGGAGTCCCCAGATGGCAGCGAAGAAGGACAGCGAGCCCAGCCACCAGTTCCAGTGGCGCAGGAAGGGTGAGAAGCCCCGCCATATCAGCCATGCCACGGCCCCGAGGACTATGACAGCTATGACCAATCCGAATCCCAGGGCGTGCAGGACACGGTAGGCCGCGTCCTGGCCCCAGGGATAGACCCTGGGGATGACCCAGTAGACCCCGTAGGCCATTGCGGCTACCAGCAGGAACCGCCACAGGACCGGCGAGGCGAAGAAGCGGAACACCGTCAGCCACCAGGGTTTCCCTCTCCTCGTCTCCCCCGAGGACCCTCTGGACTGTGTCGTCCTCGTCCTGGGCTTCGGCACTGGACTACACCTCTACCAGCACAGGCATGACCATCGGGCGACGCTTGGTCTGTTCGTAGAAGAACTGGTTCAAGGTATCCTTGACCTTGGCGCTCACGTAGCCCCATCCCGCCTGGTGCGGCCGCACGCGGCTCAACGCCTCCGCCACCAGGTCCCGGCTCCGCTCCAGCATCTCCACAGACTCCTTCTCGTCCACGAACCCCCGTGCCACGATGTCCGGGCGGCCGGTCAGCGTGCCATCGCGCTTATCCATGGTGATGATGGCGACCACAATGCCATCCTGTGACAACAGCTTCCTGTCGCGGAGCACCACGCTGCCTATGTCGCCCACACTGAGGCCATTCACGTACACCGGCCCGGCGGAGGCCTTCCCCACCACCCTGCCCGCATTCCTGGTAAGCTCCAGTATATCGCCATCCTCAAGGACGAAGATGTTGCTGTCTGGCACGCCCAGCGAGCGCGCCAGGTCCGCGTGCAGGCTCAGGTGACGGTACTCGCCATGGATGGGCACGAAGAACCTGGGCCTTATCAGGTTCAGGAGCAGCTTCAGTTCCTCCTGGCTGCCATGGCCGTGGACGTGTACCATTGCCACACGGTCCCAGAGCACACGCGCCCCCTGGCGAAAGAGGTTGTCAATGGTCCGGTTGACCAGTGACTCGTTGCCAGGGACCGGCGTAGCAGACATCACCACGGTGTCGCCGGGAATTATGTGGACCTGCTTATGGTCCCGGTTGGATATGCGCACCAGGGCCGAGGTAGGTTCACCCTGACTGCCCGTGGTCATCAGCGCTATCTTGTCATGGGGCAGTCCACGGATCTGGTCTATGTTGCGCAGCACCCTCGTCGGGTCGCTCAAGTAGCCCATCTCAAGCGCCATGCGCACGGTATCGATCATGCTCCGCCCCACCACACAAACAAAGCGCCCGTGTCGGGCCGCGGCGTCGATCACCTGCTGCACCCGGGACACGAGGGAGGAAAAGGTGGTGACGATCACCCTGCCCGGTGCCTCGCGCAGGATGCGGTCCAACGTCTCACCGACCAGCCTCTCCGAAGGCGTGTAGCCAGGGAGCTCGGCATAGGTGGAGTCCGCCAGCAACAGCAGCGGCTCCTGCGCAGCCACTCTGGCAAGCCTGGCGAAGTCGCTGGGGCGGCCGGTGACGGGGGTATGGTCCAGCTTGAAATCGCCGCTGTGCACCACCACGCCCAGCGGGGTGTGGATGATGAGCCCGGCGGCATCCGGAATGCTATGGCAAACGGAGAAGAACTCGACCTTGAACTTGCCCAGGGATACCGTGTCCCCGGGCTTGACCTCTTTCAGCTTCACCTCGCCCTTGAGGCGGTGCTCCTTAAGCTTCACCGATACCAGGCCCAATGTCAATTTGGTGGCATATACAGGGACCTTCAGCTCGCGCAGGACGTAGGGCAGGGCGCCGGTGTGGTCCTCGTGGCCGTGGGTGACTATGATGCCACGTACCTTCTCCCGCCTCTCCACCAGGTAGCTGATGTCCGGTATCACCAGGTCAACGCCGAGCATCTCCTCCTTGGGGAACATCAGCCCGGCATCAATGACGATGATGTCGTCGCCGGACTCCATGACGAGCATGTTCTTGCCGATCTCGCCCAGTCCGCCGAGAGGGATGACGCGTAGCTTCTGTTTTGCCATTCTCCGAACCTTCCCCCACCCCTTTTCCGGGGTGGACTTCTCATCTCGGCGACTAGAACATGCCCAACTGCCGCGCCTGCTGAGGGCCGTTCTCACGCTGCCTCGATGCCTGGAGCAGCAGCTCGGGTATCCTCAGCATGTCGGCCTTTATCGTCTCGCGGAGGCCTCCCTGATGGAGGGCTGCCGCGGGATGATACATGGGGTAGTAGATGATGCCATCCCGCCTCTTCGGCTTGCCGTGTATCTTGCTGATGCTCTCGCCGGGGAAAAAGCGCACCATGGAGTAGCGGCCCAGGGTCACTATCACCTTTGGGCGGATGAGCTCGACCTGGCGGTCGAGCCACTTGCGGCACGCCTGTATCTCCACGGGGAGGGGGTCCCGGTTGTCCGGCGGACGGCACTTGACTACATTGGCGATGAACACCTGGTCGCGCCGGTACCCGATTAAGGCCAGGAGTTCCTCCAGAAACTGGCCCGCTGCCCCGACAAAGGGCCTGCCCTGCTGGTCCTCATGGAAGCCAGGCGCCTCGCCGATGAAGAGGATAGCGGCATTCTCCGGCCCCTCGCCGGGGACCACTCTGGTACGCTGCTGCGCCAGTCCACAATCACGACAGTCCTCGACCTCGCGGTTCAGGCTCTCGAGCGTTGACGACATACTGCGGCTATGATAGCACCGCCCCAACAGCCAGTCAACGAATACCGGGCTCTATGCTGAATTGTGCATAAATTGATAGAGAGGCGCATCATGCTCTCTCGTCGGTCCTTTTATGAATGATCTCTATCTCTGCGTCAAATCTTCGTAAGAGCTCCTGATGGGCTTGGAGCAAGGTGTCTAAGTCGCTGGCCCCGAAGGCCTGGCCCCGATGCTCGAAGGTCGCCATTTTGCTCTTCACTACTCTTCGAACCGAATCGAGAACCTTCTCGAAGTTGGCAATGCGTCCTTCTAGTTCGATCGCCGAGCTCCTAGGTGAAATGCCCCAAAAGGAACAAGCGTCATAAAAAGTGAGATCTCCAAGTCGATTGTTCTTGACCTTCTCTACCGCCTTCGACGTGAACAACCGTCTAAGTTCTTGTTCCATCTCGCGGGGGAGTGCAGCCTTTTCGACTAGCGACTGACCATAGTGTCTTAAGAGGAGTCGGGCATGATCGCGTCCAGCTTCGGTTAGTTGGTACATCTTGCTGCCAACCTTGGCCAGTAGACCTCGCTTGCGGATAGGTTTAGAGCCCATGATCTCTGCAAAAACCCTGTTCGAATCAGGATAACACAGATCCCCACTATCATCACGGTAGCCTGCCAAGCCGAAGGCGTCCGGAAACTTCCGCCAAGCTGAAACCACCAAATCCTCGGCAGAGAAAGGACGCCGTCCGCCTTGCTCTAAGTCGAACGCGGCTAACAGCAGCTTGTCAGGAACGGTTAGCATTTTTACTGTCCATGCCTCAGATTCTAGGTAATTCGCCAGTAGCGATGAAGTCGCTAAGTTGAGATGCAGCGGCTGCTTGAATTTCGGCAGCTTTGGATCCCCACTGCATTATCCAATCGCTTGTAGATAGGGACTCCTTTTCAGTTGGGCCATAAGTCATAGCGATTTGAACTATGACATCGATATACCGCTCAAGATGGTACATTCGCCATTCCCGAGATTGATAGCCATAGCCTTTACCGACGTCCAAGTACACTCTCGCTAATGGGGCTGAACTGTTGATCCACCAGATATTTCGGTCTACGTCCTGAGGTCGTTGTGCTATGGGTGGATCTTCACGGCTGAAATGGACATATTGCTGAGTGTCAGGATCAGGGTCAATGTCTCCAGATACCAAAACCATTGGGTACCCCAAACCGGGACGATCACCCCGTCCGCGACCCTGACCGGGTAAGACTTTCACGACAGATGGCTCTTTCGCGAGGCACTTGTCATCCCCTGCCACAACCTCGGTTTCTCCGGTGCCAAAGCCAAAGACTAGACCGGCGGAGCTAACCCGGGCCACGTTCGGGTTGCTCTCAGTCCACACAAGGTAAACATCGCTGGTTTCTTCCCCGTTGGCCAGGCGGCAAACAGCGTCCAGCTTTTGGCGACTGCCTGCCGCAATCTGGATCTGTCGCGGCGCAATATGTATTTCATAGATGCGCACAACCTCAAGAGGCACTTTGTTGGAGAAAAGTTTTCCATCCAGCACTTCAGCATAGATCGTGGTTTCCCCGAACGCGAAGGTGTTTATTATCCCTAGGTCCTCGTCGACCATTGCAATGTTATTATCCTCGCTAACCCATCTGAATGGGGCAGAACGGATTCTCCGCCCCATGACGTCGAAAAATTTCAGCGTTGGTCGGAGCGCGACGCCGATACCTGCTCTCCGGTGGCTCAATGTCAGTTCAAGCCTTGCTGGTTTGCCAGTTGGCAAAGGGGGTGGTGGGGGAGGTGCCCCTCCCTCTCCAGGACCCCATAGTCCACGCATCAGCTCACCAAGAAGGCGGTTCTTCCAGCGATCCAGGGCTTCATTTATTTTACTGATGGCGGTTTTCTCTGCCTGGCCATAACGGCGCCGGTCCTGAGCTTCGAATTCCCTGGCGTATGCCTGAACCTGCTCCGAGATGAACCGCTCTACTGCCCTGGTGAGAGGATTGTTTGCTAATCGTGCTCTCTCATTCTGTTTGAACGGCTCAAGGGCATCAAGATTGCATTCACCGTAGATACGGTCACGGTATGGAGACTGAACATCTAGTTCGGAAATCGGAACGTACCCGATATAACCAGACCGAGCCCCGTAGATGATGTTATGCCGCCCCTTTCTGCTCCAACGCATGCTCACATCGGAAGTTCGAAGCACCAGCGTGCCAGTCGGAAATGAACTGTCGCCAGTCGTGGAAATAGGTTCCTCAGAAACAGGGGCCTTCAAGATGGGAGGTATCGAAACTGTCCTCGGTTCCTCTGAGCCCTCTATTGGCCTAATGTGTGGGAGTACAAGCGACTCACCTCGGTTGAACAATTCCCCGTTGACAATGACAAACACCATACACAGCTCTAATGTGCGGACCATCTGCGGGTGCTCTTCCAGACCGGCAACGAGTTGGCGTACAGGGATTCGGCTGCCACAACCCTTCGGCCCTACCCCTCTAACGAGCGTGAAACCATCTGCCAGCCGGACTGCCTGTGTGGCCGCCAACGGGAGTGTGTGAATGGAGCATCCCATTTGCCCAAGAGCTCTGTTGAGCTCAGCTTGCAAGTCAACAACCTGGAAATCGCGTCCATGGTACCTGTCGGGGATGTAGCCAAATCTGATAGAACCACCCACCACACCGTATCGGTTACCATTCCCCTTCTTTACCGTCTGTATCAAGGCATAGTCTTCGAACATCTGGGTCATATAACATTTCCCACCGTTGCCATGTCCGCCTTGGGTAACTATAGACTTGGCCCCCCGTCGAGCAGCCTCAGGATCAGCCCAGACTCTGAAGTTCTGTTCTATCATCGCGCTGGTCATTCCAGAGAAGTCCAGGCAAGAGATAGAGGGTTTGGCACTCCCACGAGCATCGTCAAAGATGACAACGATAACTCGCTTGGCTTCTGGCGCATCTTCCCGGGTATAGGCATCAGCCGAATTCTTCAGCCACTCAGGTAACCCACTCTCATGTGACTGAAAAGCCTTGCAGATTAGGCGAATAGCCCCCTCCTCATGGACCTTCACATCTTCATCTGGTGTGTACTTCAGCTTATCCACATCATCCTCCTCCAATCCAGCTTGTGCAGTGTTCACAGCTGTGCATACGCAATCCTGCACAGAACCAGAAAACCGGGCAAACTCATAGCTTGAACTCAGACCTACTGCTATTTACAAACTTGGCCTTGACCGCCCTTGTCTCCGCCTCAATTGCCCGGAAGATCCTCTTCACGTCATCTTGGCTGTATTCGTAAAGCTGTGGATTCGCGCAGTGGCTCAGAATTCGAAGATGGTTAAGCACGGCGTTCGTCCGCCTAGTGGCTAGCCTTATGAAAGATTCCCTCTTGGTCTCTCCTTTCGCCACGAATGCTCCTTCTGTTTCAGAGTCTTTGTTCTTGTTAATCCGTTTCATACCAGATAAACACAGAATAACATAATTGCTATATTCTGTCAACACATAATGTGTAACCCGTTTACAATTGATTACAAACTGGTATAGGACAACGTGCATGACCCAGACCGAGATAGAAAGCTAGGGAAGCCTACATCTGACGATTGGCGTTTTCCCACGCCTACGGGTTGCAGGGTGGCTGCTGAAAACGGAAACGAGAGGCTCTTAGGTAGGTTTCGCTTTGCTCGAAAGCGATCCACCGCCGCCCCAGTATCTCAGCTGACTCCCCTGTGGCATTGCTACCGGCGAATGGGTCTAGAACAACGTCTCCTTCCACTGTCAGGAGTTTGATGAAGAACTGAGGGAGCTCAACAGGGTATCTGGCAGGATGGGGCTTGATGTTTGCTTGCCTGCATAGCCGTAGGTATGGGCCATTCGACTGTGTATTTGCTATCACGAGCAGATTCGGAGGAATGGCGCCTCCATTGTACCGTTGAAATTTCTCTGATATTACATGTCCTGACGGTCGTGCACCTGCGTTGTAGCCTCGTTCCAGCAGCTTTCTCATCGCCCGGCTGTATGGCTCGATGACTCTCCGATTATCCGCCTTCGGCTCAGTCCCCTTTGAAAGCCACCAGACCGGGTCAACCGCATCCTTTACCCTGACCCTTTTCACAGTCACCCACTGCGCAGGGGATGGCAATCTCGCCGGGTTGAACCAATAAAGATCCTGAGCAAGATAGAAGCTTCGGTCTCCGTTGCGGCACAAGTTGAAAAGCAGTTCTAAATGGTAAAGTGATCGGGTAGGCCTGCCTTTTTCCCAACTGCCACCTATATGAATTACGAGGCTGCCGTCCTTTGTAAGGACCCGCCAGATTTCTGCAGCTATTGGCTTAAACCAGCTGACATATTCCCCAGGAGATACATTCCCGTACTCCTTCTTTCGGTTAAGTGCGAAGGGTGGAGAGGTCATCACTAGGTTCACAGAACAATCTCTGAGCCCTTTCATCAGTTCGAAGGCATCACCGAGATATGCAGCTCCTAGTTCCGTAGCGTAGTATGGGTCGGGCAGATTTGACCGTGAACCTACACATCCTGACTTAGTGGAATCATTCACTGCCATTAATCCCCTCACTCCTTCAGTGACTCTTGCTCCAATTGGCCGATTGACTCTTGTAGCCATCCACACCCTCTCAGAAAGCTGACTATGTCTTCCGGATGCCTCAGTCCTGCCTTTAAAAGGGCATCAAAGAACAACGTCTTATCTACGGCACGACGTAGGCTCATCTGTGCTCTTATGTGCGCGAGATCCACGGCCTTTGCCAGATTCCTTGTAAGGTACACTGTTTTTTTCTTCCTTAGCTTCGTTGCACTGGTAGCTCGTCTTCCCACTTCATGAACTCCATGAACTCCAAGATACTAACTAGGTAGTAAGTACAGTAAATAGTGTATAAACAGTATAATATAGAAGAATTGTAACGTCAACGGAGTCACAGGGTAAACCAACTACAGCAGCCCCAGCACGACGCTGAGGGCGAGCATGGCGACGATGGCCAGCGAGACCGCCACGTAGGCGGTCTCCCGAGCGACCATGAAGTGTATGGCGGCGAGCAGCACCACCACTGCCGGCGTCGCCAGCAGCACCAGGACCCCCAGGGTGACGAGCATCGCCGGACCCCCCGCCGCCAGAGAGGGCACGCGGCCGAACGTCATCTCAGCGGGCAAGCCGTCACCCACGCCCAGCCAGATGAACCCGGCAACGATGAGCCCCAGCGAGACCACCAGTCCGGCCCAGAATGCGACCCGCACCCAGGCGTACAGGCGACTGTCACTCTCCATCTGTACCCCCATTCTAACCCCCGTCAAACTCCCACTCCGGCCGCCCGCAGCCACATCGAGACGGCTACCAGGAACAGTATGACTGCGAAGGCGACCCGCAGCGTACCGCCGCGCGTCCTCTGCATCATGCCCACCCCCAGCCGGGTGCCCAAGAAGACGCCCAGCAGCACCGGGGCCGCAACCAACGGCTCCACGTACCCCCGGCTGTAGTAGACAAAGGCGCTGGCCGCGGCGGTGATGCCGATCATGAAGTTGCTCGTCCCGATCGCGGCCCTCATGGGCACGCCCATCACCAGGTTCATCACCGGGACCTTGACGATGCCGCCACCGATGCCCAGCAGCCCGGAGAGCACCCCTGCCAGCGTGCTGGCGGCAAGGCCGAGGTCAATACGCCCTACCGAGTAGCCCACTTCGCCTCCGGCGACGGGGTCGCGATAGGAAGCTGAGAGCGAAGCTGCCCAGCCGCCCGCGTTTCCATGACCGGGGTTACCCTGAGCAGGAGCATGGCCCTCCGCGTGATTGCGCAGGCGGAACATGGAATAGCCGGCGTAGACGAGGGCAAGCCCGAAGAGCGCCGCCAGCCAGCGGGCCTCCAACCACGTGGCGAGGAAAGCCCCGGCGAGGGCGCCGGCGACGGTCGTAGTCTCCAGCAGCAGCCCCAGCCTGATGTTGGTGAAGCGGGCCCTGACATAGGCGGCAGCGGCGGTGCACGCCGTGGCGGTCACCGCCACCAGGCTGGTGGCGATGGCTACGTGCAT
>JBFMDE010000014.1:0-32210 GCA_040754215.1 Chloroflexota bacterium | reverse complement strand
CGCAGTTTTGTGTCATCCAAGCACCTTGAGGGCCGAAACCTATTGACTTTCTCCTGACGAAGTCACATCATGTAGACCATCCCTCTGGTCGCTGCATAGTACATGAGGCAATAGCGGGGGGTACAAGTGGCGGAGTATTACGACCAGCGCACCGAGACGATGCCCGCACCCGAGAGGGAGAGGCATCTGCGCCACCTCCTGAGCAAGGTGCTCAAGCACGCCTATGAAAACGCGCCCGCAGTCCGGGCGATGATGGATGGGGCCGGGGTCAACCCCTCCCGGATAAAGACCCTCAGGGACCTGGCACAACTCCCCATTCTCACCCGGGACAGGCTCATCGAACAGGAGCGAGAGAGTCCACCCTTCGCCGGTTACATGGCAAAGCGCATCGAAGACATTGAGGTGGTCTACGTCAGCCCAGGCCCTCTCTACTACCCGCAGGGGGGACCAGCGTGGCACCGTCGGCAGGAACAGTGCATGTTTACCTCAGGGATGCGCAAGGGGGACATCGCTATCGTCACCACTTCGTACCACCTTGTGCCTGCTGGCCTCATATTCCACAATGCCCTGGCCAGCTTCGGGGTCTCAGTGATACCGGCAGGACCGGGCAATACCGAGCTCCAGCTCAATATCATTCGTGCCCTGCAAGTCACCGGGATTGTGGCCTTCCCCAGCTTCCTTATGATACTGGTGCAGAAAGCCAGAGAGCTGGGCTACGACTGGAGGCGGGACTTCTGCCTGAGGAAGGCCTTCCTCATCGGCGAGGTGCCCTCGGCAGCGACGCGCCAGATGTGGGAAGAGGAATACGGCATAGCCACCGTGCAGAGCTACGGCTTTGTGCCCATAGGGCTGGTGGCCTACGAGTGCGAGCAGAAGAACGGCATGCACCTCGCGGACGGCTCGCTGCTGGAGATAGTGGACCCGGCCACGGGGAGCCAACTCGGCCCGGGCGAGTGCGGAGAGGTGGTGGTCACACTGACCGACGAGGAGTTCCCGCTTATCCGCTACGGCACCGGCGACCTCTCCTGCTATACCGACGAGCCCTGCCCCTGCGGCAGGACCTCCATCCGGCTGCTCAGGATAATGGGACGCGTCGGCGAGGCCAGCAAGGTGAGGGGGATGTTCATCCACCCCAGGCAGGTGGAGGACGCCCTCTCGCAGGTCCCGGAGGTGTCCAGGTGGACGGTGGTGGTGGGCAAGAGCCGCTACCGCGACGAGATCACGCTGAGGGTGGAGACAAAGGGCGGCGAGGCGGACAGGGGAAGGCTGCTGCCCATCCTGGAGCAGCGTCTCCCCGAGCTCTGCCACCTCCGGCCGGACCATGTGGAGTTCACGGCCCCCGGTCATATACCCGATTCTGAGAACAAGATAGTGCTAGACCTGAGGAAAGGACGTGTAGCGGAGGTGTAGCCGGTCAGTTAGAATCGATCAGGAAACACGAAGTCTGCGAGAAGAGCAAATCCTACGAGGAGAGAGGAGGACAAGTTATGAAGAGACCGTTTTGTGGGATGCTTGCCAGGATGCTACTGGTGGCAATGGTCGTGCTGCTGGTGGCCGCCGCCTGCGCCCCGGCAGCGAAGCCGACCACCGGGGCAGAGGTGAAGAAGGTCAAGGTAGGACTGTCCATGAGCCTTACTGGAGCGCTGGCAACTGCGCTGGAACCGGTATCGTGGGGAGCATACCACTACCTTCAGTACGTCAATGAACAGCTCGGCGGGATTGAGTACCGGACCAAGGCAGGGACGATGGAGAAGGTCCTTCTGGACATAGTCTGGGAGGACAACGCGTACTCGGTGCCCAAGACCATCTCCATCTACAAGAGGCAGAAGGAGGCCGGGGTGAAGTTCATGGCAGTGCTGGGCAGCACGCCAGGGGAGGCCATTACAGAGACGGCCTCGCGCGACAAGATGCCGGTCATCGGCTTCTACGCCAGCACCAGCCCCGCCAACTTCACCCCCGTGCCGCTCTACTACACCTCGAGCTTCGGCAACATGCCCGAGCAGGCGGCTGTGGTCGTAAAATGGTTCAAGGACAACTGGAAGGAGGCACGGCCTCCGAAGGTCGGCGTGCTCATGCTCGATGTACCCTCTCTACGGCCGACCGGTGACCCGGCTGGCCTCCCCGCCTACGCCCAGAAGATCGGGGTCGAGTACCTCGGCATAGACTTCTTGTCAGCCGCCGCCACCGACACCAGCATCGAGCTCGGCAGACTGAAAACCAAGGCACCAGACATGATACTGACATACCACGTCACCGGAGGTCTGGTGGTCATCCTGAAGGATGCACGTAGAATAGGCTTTGAGCTCGGTGCCCTGGGCAGCGGCAAGACGGTCTTCGCCGCCCCAACCTGGGGGTTCGATGAGAGCCTGCTGAGGCTGGTGCCCCAGGAGGCGGAAGGCCTCTATGGCTTCACCACCACCGCGCTCTCAGACGAGGACGTCCCTGGAGTGAAAGTGGCGAGAGAGATATGCCGCAAGTACCGGGGGGCGGAGTTGAACCTGCTGTACCTTCAGGGCGTGTTCTACGGAATGGAGGTAGTAGCTGGACTGAAGCAGGCCCTGGAGACCGTGGGTTACGAGAGCCTCGACGGGCCGGCTATCAACGATGCCATACATAACCTCAAGGACTTCGACTCCGGCGGCATCGCTCCCAAGATCAACGTGGACCCGAGCTATCCTATGCTCAACCCGTATGCCAGGATAGCCAGGGTCGAGGGCGGCAAGATAAAGGCGGTGAGCGACTGGTACCAATATCCTCCGATAAGGGAGATAATGCCGCCGCAGTTCAGGAAGTAATCGGCCCAGGTCACAGCCATGAGAACCATGCTCCTCTGAGAAGTCTCACTCAGGGGGCATGGTTCTCATGAGGCACCTCGATTTGTCAGGGCTGGTGCAAGCAAGGTGTCCTCACCGCAGCAGGTTCACTGCGACAAGCACACCGGCCGCGCCGAACAATATGTCCCACAGGTTGAAACCGAAGCTGACCGAGAAAATCAGGTCTGGGGCCACCAGCAGGCCTACGAGATAACACGCCGCCACACTGACGCCACCTGTGAGTGCCAGGCCAGGCCCACGCCTGCGGCCCACCGCCAGTCCGATGAGCTCCCCTATCCCATAGCCCACCGCCAGCGCGATGACGAAGCTGAAGTACCCCGAGAAGGGGAAGAAAACGCGTACCAGCGCCCACAGAACGCCGAAGGCCACCGCCAGCCCCAGGCCCGCCCCCACCGCCCGCAGGTAATACCGCCAGGAGACCTGGAAGATTGGAAGCTTCTGAAGCCTGGCACACTCGCGACAGCGCATCCCCACCGGCGTCTCAACCATACACCTGGGGCAGATCGGTTTCTCACACTTCCCGCAGAGGAGGTTCGTTTCAACGTCGGGGTGGGCAGAGCAGCGCATGGCTATGCCGTCTCGCCTTGCCCTGTCTTCCGCTGCTCCACACTGGCGACACCTGAAGGGGCGACCTCGCCATGACGGCCCTTCACCCAGGCCTCCTTGCTGCGGACATCGCGGTCGAAGAGGAGGCGGTAGAGGAGCACACGCCTGCGCTCCCTGGATGGCCATTTCCTCCTCGGCACCACCCGCTTCACCATCATCAGCAGGAACATACTCAGACACCCCAGTACCACTGTCGTGGGCTCACCGAGAAGCCAGGTTGCCGGAGGCAATGCGGCAACACCGAGGAGCATTCCCACAGGGATAGCCTTCGAGAGTAGTCCCGCGAGGCCGAACACGGCCAGTACCGCTAGTCCCCAGGGAGCAAGCAGCGCCAGCGCTCCGGCCATGGTGGCAATCCCGCGGCCACCGCTGAAACGCAGGAGGACCGACCAGTTGTGCCCTGCCACAGCGGCCACCGAGGCCAATACCTGACCCTCCACGCTGGCACCCAGCAAACGAGCCACAAGCACCGCTACCAGCCCCTTGCCGAAGTCCACAATGCCCACGAATATGGCTGCCCTGCGGGACACAGTGTGCCATACGTTGCTGCCGCCGACCTGTCCCGAGCCCTGCTGCCTGATGTCAAAGTCCCTCACCCACCTCGCCGCAATGTAGGCCGTGGGCACAGAACCCAGGAGATATGAAATCACCACTATGAGGACGTTCAGACCCATGGCTCTGTCCGGCTCACCGAGAGGACATCAGCGTCCACGACACAAACAGGTCTGGAGAATGCTTACTGGCAAGGTCAAGGAACTTCTCCACGCACTCCTGGGGGACTTCAACCCCACCGAGGGGCGTCTCGTTCCCTCCAAAGCCGTGATAGTCACTGCCACCGCACAGCAACAGGCCTCGCCTCCCCGCCAGGGACACCAACCAGTCGACCTCGGCGCCGTCGTAGCCATCGTAGTAGGCTTCTATGGCTGTCAGTCCAGCAGCGAGCAGCGGACCCAGGAACTCCTCCAGACGCTCCGGGCCGAGGCTGTGGGGATGCGCCAGGGCAGCAAAACCACCGGCACGTCTGACCATATGGACGGCCTCGACTGACGTGACCTTCTCGCGCTCCACATAAGCCGGACCGTTCCGGCCGATGTACCTTTCGAACGCCTCGCCAAGGGAAGCGGCGTATCCGGCCTCCAGGATGGCCTGTGCCACATGGGGGCGACCCACTGCACCGTCACCCGCGAACTCCCGAACACGCCTCCAGTCTACATGCACACCCAGTTCCGCCAGCCTGGCGACCATCTTCTTCCCCCTCTCCAGCCGCTGCTGACGCAGCCTGCGAAGCGTCTCGCCGAGCCCTTGGTCGCGATGGTCCACACAGTAGCCCAGCACGTGCACCTCAGCACCGGGCACATCGGTATTGATCTCGACACCGGGGACCACCAGCAGGTCAGGATAGGCCCTGGCAGCCTCCAGTGCCCCGGCAATGCCCTCCAGCGAATCGTGGTCGGTAATGGCAAGCACAGACAGGTCTCTCTCGGCAGCCAAGCGGACAATCTCGGACGGGCTGAATCGGCCGTCCGAGGCCGTGGTATGCACATGAAGGTCTGCATGCAGCTTCAACCGACCCCCCTCTGGATACGCCTTATGCTCAGTGCCTTGCCGCTCTCCGTGTCCGCTTCTACGACAACGGCATTCAGAGCCGTCCTACCCTTACCCACGGAGATGCGGTGCGGCATCCGGGTGAGGAACTTGTGGAGCACCTTCTCCGCATCGTCCCCGATCACCGAGTCCGTCGGCCCGGTCATGCCGATGTCGGTCACGTAGGCCGTCCCCTTCGGCAGAATGCCGGCATCTATCGTACCCACGTGGGTATGGGTGCCCAGGACAGCGGTGACCCGGCCATCCAGATACCGGCCCATAGCCACCTTCTCCGATGTCGCCTCAGCATGGAAATCAACGACCACAACCCTGCGCCCATGACCGAGGTCAGAGAGCAGCCTGTCCATGGCACGGAAGGGGCAATCGAAATTGCCGATGAAGGTCTGGCCCAGCAGGTTGACCACCACCACACCCCCCTTCTCCAGATATCCCCTGCCCGGCACCCCTGGTGGGAAGTTCAGGGGGCGCAGGACAGGAACATCGCCATCGAGGTAGGGGATGACCTCCTTCTGCGCCCAGATATGGTTCCCGGAGGTTATCACATCAACACCGGAGGCCAGGAGCTCTTGTGCTGTTTCCGGTGTCAGGCCAATGCCGCCGGCGAGGTTCTCACCGTTGGCGATAGTGAAATCCAGGTCGAGCTCTTCCTTCAGTTGAGGCAGCAGGGCCTGCAATGCCAGCCTGCCCGGGCGACCGACAACATCGCCTATCGTCAATATGCGCAGTATCACTCCAGACCCGCCGCCTTGTCCATGTCATGCTACTTAGCGTAGTCCACAGCCCTGGTCTCTCTGACCACCGTCACCTTGATCTGACCGGGGTACTCCAGGGTTTCCTCAAGCTTTTTCACCACGTCGCGGGCCAGGCGCATCGCCCCCATGTCATCCACCTCTTCTGGCTTCACCAGTATACGGACCTCCCGCCCAGCCTGGATGGCAAAGGCCTTCTCCACCCCGGGAAACGCCACGGCAACGCTCTCGATGGCCTCCAGGCGCTTTATGTAGTGCTCAACCGATTCGCGCCTCGCCCCTGGCCGGGACCCGCTTATGGCATCGGCCGCCGAGACAATGTAACCCAGCACACTGGTGGAAGGTGCTTCTCCATGGTGTTCCGCGACCGCCCGGGACACTTCGGGTGACTTTTCCCACTGCTTCACCAGGTCAGCGCCAATGCGGGCATGCGGTCCTTCCACCTCGTGGTCCACCGCCTTGCCCAGGTCATGCAGCAACCCGGCCCTCTTGGCAAGGCGAACGTCGGCCCCGAGTTCGGCGGCCAGCATGGCAGACAGATGCGCCACCTCCAGGCTGTGGACGAGGACGTTCTGACCATAGCTGGTACGGAACTTGAGCCTTCCCAGCAACTTGATGAGCTCAGGGTGCAAGCCCTGCACCCCCGCCTTGTAGGCTGCCTGCTCCCCCTCGCTCCGAATGGTGGCCTCCACCTCCGTCTTCGCTTTGTTCACCAGTTCCTCAATGCGGGCAGGGTGTATACGCCCGTCAAGCATGAGCTTGTTGAGAGCCACCCTCGCTATCTCGCGCCTGACACCATCGAAGCTGGAGAGGGTGACCGTCTCCGGTGTATCATCTATGATGAGGTCCACCCCGGTCGCCTGCTCCAATGCCCTGATGTTGCGCCCCTCACGACCGATCAGTCGCCCCTTCATCTCCTCACCAGGCAGAGGTACGACAGAAACCGAAACGTCGGAGACGACGTCCGTGGCACAGCGCTGAATGATGGAGGACAGCACCTCCTGTGCCCGCTGATTTGCCTCCTCCTTCAGCTTGACTTCCCACTCGCGCAGCCGACGAGAGGCATCCTGCTCTATCTCCTTCTCCACGGTCTGAAACAGCAATCGCTTGGCTTCCTCGCTGCTCATCCCGGAGATCCTCTCCAGTTGCTCAAGCTGCCTGTCCCTCGCGGCCCTGGTCTCTGCCCTGACCTCGTCCAGCTCCTTCTCCTTGGCGGCCAGGGTGCCCTCGCGGCGCTCCATCGCATCGAGCTTCCGCTCCAGTGTCTCCTCCTTCTGGGTCAGACGCTTCTCGGCCCGTTGCACCTCGGCCCGCCGCTCCTTGTACTCAGACTCTATGGTGGTGCGCATCTTGAGCGCCTCATCAGTGGCTTCGAGCAGTATCTGCTGCTTCTTCTCGATGGCCTCGCTGACCAGGCTCTCCGCCTTCTTCTCTGCCTCCTTGAATCTCCTGTTGCCGAGCACCTGGAGCGCAAAATAGGCACCCAGACCACCCAAGGCCAGGAAGATCAGGGCGATGATTACGTAGATTAGTCTGGCGATGATTTCCATTGCCCTTGTCCCACCTCACTTTACCCACGCGGGTAGTCAAGCCCCTACCCACTACCCACATGCTGTGTCGTTAGAGTTTGCTCAATATAACCCCTCCGTAGAAGCGGTGTCAAGGAAATCAGGGGGATATCGAACGCATACACCCGCAGAGATTGCCAAGCAAGCGCCAAGATATTGACAACCCCAGTCAAGATGTGTTAAGGTACATAGCGCTTTACAACTCTGTACGGGTAGGCAATATGATATCAACTGTTACCACGAGCACAGTATCAACGATTACCACTGTTGCAGCCATTGGCCTAGGGGCAGTTGCCGGCGCCATGGGTTCAGCGACGCTGATGGGGTTCCTCGCCGCCAAGGAGCTGGTACCCCTGGAGGCCAGCGCCAGGCTCAAGCGCATATCCCGCGTCGTCATGGTCGGCATCGTGCCGCTGACCATGGCGTTCGTGGCCACTGTCATACTCAAGGTAGCAGGGGTACTAGTCTAGCAACAGCGGAAAAACCACGTAAAGCCCGACATTGGTCAGGCCGTGGGCCAGGGCCACTCCCAAGAGTGACCCTGTTTTGTTTACCACCCAGGAGAAGAACAAGGCCACGGCAAACACGAAGGCTAGGTCAAATACCGATAGGAACCCCAGGTGCAGGACCGCGAACAGCAAGCTGGTGTACACCAGACCCCACCACCCAAACCGCTCTCCCATGGCACGTTGCATCACACCCCGAAACACCCACTCCTCCACGAAGCCGGTGGTAACGAAGAAGACCAGGGACGTGAACACCAGGCCCCCTACTGCAAGCTCCGCCACAAGCGGCTCCGGCCTCAGGATGTAGTACTCAACAACACCCATGAGTAACCCGACTGGCAATACCGTTACCTGCAGTAGAGGCCGACTGGGGCTCATACCCACGTCCTTCCATGCCATGCCCGTCTCCCTCATCACCACGACGGTCCCTGCGGCCAAGGGAGCATAGATGATGGGATACCAGTATATCTGTGACAATACGGTCAGCGGCATGGAAAGGCTCAATATGCGGGTCAAAGGGGCGAGGGTGAGTGGGAGGAGCAGGCGATGCAAGACAGCCTCTTCCACGACGGCACAGTGAACCACTAGAGCCGTCAACAGCACCGCGTGGAAGGCAATGCCAGCCAGCGGGTGCACCAGCGCGGTGACGACCTCCGCCATCGTTATCAGGATCAGGTAGAAGATAATGAAGAGCGACTCACGAGACATCCGCCGCGCGCGAGGGGTTGTTTCTCCTTCAATCGCTTCCATTGGTGTCCGATACCTGAGACAGGCTCTCCCAGACCACTTCCTGCGCCACGAACGCGCACCACAAAAGTCCATTAGGTAAACAATCTCATATACTATAGTGGAAGGCGGATAGCTGTAGCAAGACGTGGGTACGCACAAGAGGAGCGGAAAACAACCACAAAGGTCTCCCGAAGGTCTGTTGCCCGCCCACCAGCCCCATGCTAAACTGATATAAGCTCTGTCGGCCCTCTGGCAGGAACATCTGGAGCGATACAGCCCCATGCGCGTTCCCCACACCGGGCCGAGGAGGTCACGGACTTGGTTGCACTTACCCCAAGACGCATCGTAGAAGAGCTGGACAGGTACATCATCGGACAGGAGGAAGCCAAGAAGGCGGTTGCGGTAGCACTGTGCAACCGAGAACGCCGCCGCAGGCTCACGCCGGAGATGCGCCGGGAGGTGATGCCCAAGAACATCGTCCTGATCGGCCCCACCGGCGTCGGCAAGACGGAGATCGCTCGTCGCATCGCGGCCCTGGTTGACGCCCCCTTCGTGAAGGTGGAGGCGACCAAGTTCACTGAGGTCGGATATGTGGGGCGGGATGTTGACTCCATCATCGCCGAACTGGTCGAATCTGCTGTCAACAAGGTGTACGAGGAGAAGCTACAGGAGGTTGAAAGCAAGGCCGAGCGCCTGGCCACGGAAAGGCTGGTCAACTATGTCTGTCAGCAACTGTCCGAAACAAGGAAAAAGGCCGACGATAGGCTTAACATGACTGGCGTGGGCAGACGGAAGCGTGGCAGACAGACCCAGGTCGCAACCGCCCGGGCAGCCGAAGCCCGCGCACTGCCCTCCACAGGCAGACGTACCAAACAGGTGGTCACCAGCCTCCTGCAAAGCCGGGAACTCGATGACCAATTGATAGAAATAGAGGTCACTGAGGAAGCAGAATCCATCCCTTCATGCCCGGAGTATGTCAGCGGCATGGAGATGGACGACGCCAGGGGCTGGTTCTCCGAAAGTACGGATAACGAACGGAGACGACGGCGCAGGGTATCAGTGAAGGAGGCGCGCCGCATCCTCACCAGAGAAGAGGCAAACAAGCTCCTGGACTTCAACCAGGTCGTGGAGAACGCCCTTCGTGAGGTGGAGGACCACGGGGTCGTGTTCATTGACGAACTGGACAAGCTCGTCGGACCGCGAATCGAGGTCGGTAGAGACGTCTCCGGCGAAGGAGTACAACGGGACCTGCTGCCGTTGGTCGAGGGCGCGACGGTCATGACCAGGTACGGGCCGGTCAGGACCGACCACATCCTGTTCATCGCCGCCGGTTGCTTCTACCACAACAAGCCCTCCGATCTGATACCAGAGCTCCAGGGCCGCTTTCCCCTCAGAGTCGAGCTCAACCCGCTCAGCGAGCAGCAACTGACACGGATCCTGAGAGAGCCTGAGAACTCGCTGAGCAAACAATACCGCGCACTGCTCGCCACAGAGGGAGTGGAACTGGATTTCACCGAAGACGGCCTAAGGGAAATAGCGCGGCTGGCAGCGCTCATGAACCAGAGGTCGGACAACATCGGGGCACGCCGACTGAATACCCTGATGGAACGAATACTGGAGGAGGTCAACTTCACTGCGCCGGAAAAGTCCGGCCAGGCCATCACCATTGACGCATCCTACGTCTCCAAACACGTAGGCGACCTGGTCAAGGACGAGGACCTCAGCCGCTTCATCCTCTAGGCCACCGAGAGGGTTGTTCCCCGCAAACGCGGTTGTGGTGTCATCGGCCCTGTGGTATACTTTGCCACTTTAGAACATCCCTTGTGTACTTCTGAGACCGACCCCGGGTCGCGCGCGGGGGAATAGGGAGGCAAAGAGGAAAAGTTTGACAGAATCGAGTTCCATCAAGCAACTTCTTGAGGCAGGCGCCCATTTCGGACACCAGACCAGCCGCTGGCATCCGCGAATGAAGAGCTACATCTTCACCCAGCGGAATGGCATCCACATCATCGACCTTCAGCAGACTGTGACCATGCTCCAGAAGGCCTGCGACTATGTCAGAGACCTGGTCGTCAGCGGCGGCAATATCCTCTTCGTCGGGACCAAGAAACAGGCGCAGGAGGCGGTGCAACAGGAAGCGCAAAGATGTGGCATGCCCTACGTCAATCAGCGCTGGCTGGGAGGGATGTTGACGAACTTCAACACAATCCAGGCTCGCATTGACTACCTGGTGCGTCTGGAGGACCGCCAGTCCAGGGGAGAGCTGACGAATCTGCCCAAGAAGGAAGTGATGAAGCTTGACAAGGAGGTCGCCCGCCTCAACCGGGTGATGGGTGGCTTCAAGGAAATGACCGAGGTGCCCTCCGCCATGTTCCTGGTCGACCCCACCAAGGACAAGATCGCCCTTTCAGAGGCAAAACGCGTGGGCATCCCCGTGGTAGCCGTCGTGGATACCAACTGCGACCCGAGCCCGGTGGACTACCCCATCCCTGCCAACGATGACGCAATCAGAGCTATAAGGCTCGTCTGCAGCAAGATAGCTGACGCAGTCCTCGAGGGCAAGGCAGCCAGGAGAGCACCCGAGGAGGAGTCCAAGCCCGCTGAGACAGAGGCAGCGGCTACTGGTCTGACTCAGAGCTACAGCTTCACTCCGGAGGAAGGCGAGGCGCAAAAGGCCGAGACCGAAGGGCCTGTGAGCACGGAGACCGTGACGCCTGAGGACTCCCCGTCCGCAAGCCCGCCGACCGACTGAGGAGGATAGCGTGAACATTCCCATAGAGGCCATAAAAGAGCTCCGTCAGCGTACCGGGGCTGGGATAACCGACTGCAAGTCCGCTCTGCAAAAGGCAGCAGGTGACCTGGACCGGGCCTGCGAAGACCTGAAAGAGAAGGGCTTCGCCATCGCCGAAAAGAAGGCCCACCGCTCCACCACCCAGGGTGTGGTCGAAAGCTATATTCACACCGGGAAGAAGGTCGGAGTACTGCTGGAACTCGATTGCGAAACGGACTTCGTGGCTCGCACCGACCAGTTCCAGCAACTGGCCCATGACATCGCCATGCAGATAGCGGCGATGTCCCCGACGTATATCTCCGCCAACGACATCCCTGCGGGCACTGGAGTAGACCCCGCCGCCGCATGTCTGCTCCAGCAGCTATTCATCAAGGACCCCACCAAGACTATCGAAGACCTGATAAAACAGGGGGTCGCAGCAGTAGGAGAGAACATCAGGGTACGAAGGTTCGTCAGGTTTGAGGTTGGCTGCTAGGAAAGTTGCCCCTGAAAAAACCATGTTTCTCAGGGGCCCCCAGGAAAGCGACTCGATGCCCCCGTGTAAGTACAAGCGCGTGCTGCTCAAGTTAAGCGGGGAAGCCCTCGTAGGTAAGGGCGGCCTCATCCTCGACCCCGATGTGCTGACAGACATTGCCCGCCAGGTCAAGTACATCCATGACAAGGGGGTCGAGGCAGCAATTGTCATCGGCGGAGGGAATATCTGGAGGGGTACCGTGGCCGCAGACCAGGGCATGGACCGTGCCACCGCCGACTATGCCGGGATGCTCGCCACGGTGATCAACGCGCTGGCTCTCCAGGACGCGCTGGAGAGGGTGGGCGTGGTCACCCGGACTCAGACTGCTATAGTCATCCAGGCAGTCGCAGAGCCATACATCCGTCGCCGGGCTATCCGCCACCTGGAAAAGGGGCGGGTGGTCATCTTCGCCGGCGGCACCGGTAACCCGTACATGACCACTGATACCGCAGCCGCATTGCGTGCCGTGGAGGTCGGGGCCGATGTCCTGCTCATGGGAAAGAACGGCGTGGATGGCGTCTACGACTCGGACCCTGCGGTGAACCCGCAAGCCAGGAGATTCGAGCGGATCAGCTACATGCAGGCGCTGGAAATGCGCCTGGAGGTCATGGACGCGACCAGCCTGTCCCTCTGTATGGAAAACAACCTGCCCGTCATCGTGTTTGACCTGGGCTCTCACAACAGCATACAGCGAGCCGTCGAGGGCGAGAAGATCGGCACGGTCGTCTCTGGTGAGGTGGCAAATGGTTGAAGGTGTATTGCGTGAAGCGGAGTCCAGGATGGAGAAGGCCATCGAGGCCTTGAAGCGAGACCTGGCTGGCATCCGCAGCAGCAGGGCCTCTCCGGCGTTGGTACAGCACGTGAAGGTGGACTACTTCGGTGTTCCCACTCCGATCAACCAGGTCGCCAACATCTCGGTGCCTGAACCCAAGCTGCTGGTGATACAGCCATGGGACAAGTCAATCATCGGCAGCATAGAAAAGGCCGTCCTGAAATCAGACCTCGGACTGACCCCCATAAACGACGGCAACGTGCTCAAGCTCCCCATCCCACCGCTCAGCGAGGAGCGCAGAAAAGAGCTGGTGCGCGTGGTACGGAAGAGGGTGGAGGAAGGCAGAGTTGCCCTCCGCAACATAAGGCGAGAGGCCATGGAAACACTGCGCAGCCAGGAGAAGGCGAAACAGGTCTCCCAGGATGAGCACGCCCGCGCCAACGGCTTGCTGCAGAAGGTCACCGACGGCTTCATAGCCCAGGCATCTCGCATAGGGGAGGCAAAAGAGGGGGAGCTGCTGGAGTTCTAGCGCCGCCTGTCCGGTGGTGCAGTGCAACACGGGCCTCCATGTGACAGGCCTCCCATCGGAGCCGACCTCACCCCTCTTGTTGGAAGAACATGACAGCTATTCCGAGCAGAGCTTCATCCTCACTCAAGGACAGCGCGGCCGAGCCCGCAGCAGGTGATGGACCAGCAATACCGTCGCCCTACCACACCCGGCTAAGCCCGCTGCCCCAACACGTAGCCATCATCATGGACGGTAACGGCCGATGGGCCAGGTTGCGGGGACTACCCCGACTACAAGGGCACCGCGCTGGCACAGAGAACCTCCACCGCGTGATCGAGGCCTTCGCCCAGTACAAGGTAAAGTACCTGACCTTCTACGCCTTCTCGACCGAGAACTGGACACGGCCGGAGAGCGAGGTCAAGGGGCTTTTCCGTATCCTGAGCGAGGTCATAGACCGCGAGGCCAAGCTCCTGCGCGACAGGGGGGTCAAGCTTCGCCACCTGGGGACACTCGATGGCCTGTCACCCAGGATGCAGCAACGCGTGCACCGGGCACTGGATATAACCAAGGACAACGAGGCTATGACAGTGAGCATAGCATTCAACTACGGAGGCCGGGCCGAGATACTGGAGGCAGTGCGCCGCATAGTCAGCCAGGGGATGAAGCCTGAGGACATAGACGAGACGCTGCTCGCCAATCACCTCTATACCGCCGGCTTGCCCGACCCCGACCTGGTCATCCGCACCGGAGGCGAGGTAAGGTTGAGCAACTTCCTGCTGTGGCAGTCCGCTTACAGCGAATACTATGCCACGCCGACGTTCTGGCCGGACTTCGGCAAAGAGGACATAGAAAGAGCACTGCTTGCCTATAGCCAGCGGCGCCGGCGTTACGGAGGACTGGACCCGGAGGAGACAGCAACCTCTCCGTTGGAGTAGATGTGCTCCGGCAAAGACTGATAACCGCGTTTGTCGGGCTCGCCGTTCTCATCCTCGTCATCCTGTTTGGCGGCATGTGGGGATGGGCAGCCTTCGTCGCCCTTGCTGGAGTGCTCGGGGCCATCGAATTCTATAGCATGGCAGGCCATTCCGGTGCTCGACCCCTTGTCCTGCTCGGCTGTCTCTGGATAGCTCTGCTCATACTCAGCCCACTGTCCCTTCAGTCCAACCAGACCGCCTTTCTGGTCAGCAGTGCCGGCCTGGTAGCCTCCTTCGTCTGGCTCCTGGCCAGAGAGCACAAGGAGGGGGCATTGGTCTCATGGGCCATAACACTGGCAGGCGTCCTCTACATCGGGTGGCTCTCCCGGTACCTCGTAGCCCTCAGGGGCCTGGAAGACGGGCGCGACTGGCTGCTCCTGGCCATGTTCGCCACCTTCGCCACCGACTCCACAGCATACTTCATCGGCCGCTCCTGGGGACGGCATCCCCTGGCGCCAAAGGTCAGTCCGGCCAAGACAATAGAGGGAGCAGTGGCCGGCCTCTCGGGAGGAATAGCGGCGGCACTACTCCTCGGATATCTGCTCGACCTCCCGCTCTCCGCATGGCAGGCGTTGCTGCTCGGCCTGCTGGTGGGGGCTTCCGCGCAGCTCGGCGACCTGACCGAGTCACTCTTCAAGCGCAGCCTGGGTGCGAAGGACTCGGGCAAGCTGATGCCCGGCCACGGCGGCATCCTGGACAGGGCCGATAGCATTCTGCTCTCAGGCATAGTAGTATATTATTATGTCATCTATCTCTGAATCAAAGCACAGCTGTCCCTGTCACTCTGGAGGACGGGGTACCAACAGACCATGAAGACCGGCAACCCTGCCACCAACCTGAAGAGGCTGGCGGTCCTGGGCTGTACCGGCTCCATAGGCCGGCAGACCCTGGACGTAGTGCGAGCACACCCCGGGAGGTTCAAGGTCGTAGCGCTTGCCGGAGGCGGCAACGTTGACCTGCTGCTGGAACAGGCACGGGAGTTCCGACCCGAGATGGTGTCCTCCCCGGCGTTGCACCAGCAACCAGAGGTCCTGAAGGCGCTCGCCCGAGGCCAGACCACCCCTGCCACCATGGAGGAGATGGCGGCGCACCCCGACGTGGACCTGGTGGTCATAGCCACATCGGGCAAGGCAGGCCTCTCGCCCTGCTTCGCTGCGCTGCGCCAGGGCAAGGCGGTCGCCCTGGCCAACAAGGAGGTACTGGTGATGGCCGGCGAGCTGGTGACAGCGGAGGCGAGGCAACACGGGGCGCAGATACTGCCCATTGACAGCGAGCACAGCGCACTGTGGCAGTGCCTGCGTGGCGAAGATACTGCCATCGCCCGGCTCATCCTCACCGCCTCAGGCGGGCCGTTCCGCGGCCGCTCAGCAGCAGAGCTCGCCGGCGTCACCGCCGCCGATGCACTGAGGCACCCCACCTGGGACATGGGTCCAAAGGTAACGATAGACTCCGCCACACTGATGAACAAGGGGATGGAGATTATCGAGGCACACTGGCTCTTCCAGGTGCCGCTAGACCACATCCAGGTCGTGCTGCACCCTGAAAGCATCATCCACTCCATGGTGGAGTTCGTGGACGGCTCCGTCAAGGCACAGCTAAGCTACCCCGACATGCGACTGCCGATCCAGTATGCCCTGTCCTACCCGGAGCGGCTGCCCGGTCACTTCGTCCCCAGCATGGACTTCTCCAGGACGAAAAACCTGACCTTCGAAGACCCTGACTGGCAAGCTTTTCCCTGCCCCCTGCTGGCAATGGAAGCGGGCAAGAAGGGTGGTACCTATCCCGCGGCGCTGTGCGCAGCCGACGAAGTCGCAGTGGCGGAGTTCCTCGCCGGACACATCGGCTTCATGGACATCCCGCGCATCGTCGAGGGCACGCTCGGGCAGCACCACAGCATACCCCACCCCTCCCTGGCAGACACCATCGAGGCCGATGCCTGGGCCAGGGAAAAGGCCCACAACCTGTCCATTGGAGTGAGGCCTTGACCACGCTGCTCGTATTCCTGGGCATGCTGGCGGTGCTGATCCTGGCGCACGAGGTCGGCCACTTCATAGCGGCCAAGCTGTCCCGGGTAACCATCAAGGAGTTCGGCCTGGGGTTCCCACCAAGAGTCTTCGGTATAACGAGGGGCGAGACCACCTATTCCCTCAACGCCGTGCCCCTGGGCGGGTTTGTGAAGATGGTGGGCGAGGAGGACCCCAGCCTGCCCGGGAGCCTCGCCTCCAGGCCCATCGGCGTCAGGGTGGCCGTCCTCAGCGCAGGCCCCCTGATGAACATCCTGCTGCCCATCTTCCTGCTCGCCATCAGCCTGATGGTGCCTCACCGGGTGGTCAACGAGCGCGTCATCGTGCAGGAGGTCGCGGAGCAGTCGCCAGCGGCGCTGTCGGGCATCCTCCCCGGGGATACCATCCTCGCCGTGGATGGCCGCCAGGTGCAGAACCGCGGCGACGTGGGCTACCGGATAGCGCTGCGCCTGGGCGCCGAGGTGAACCTGTTGCTCCAGAGCCCGGACATGGCCCAGCGCGAGGTGAGGGTGAGGACAAGGTGGAACCCACCCGAGGGCCAGGGCGCAGTCGGCATCGCCATCACCGCTCAGGAAAGCACCGTCACCACGCAGTCCCGTCCCTTCTGGGAGGCCTTCCCGCAAGGGGCACGCACCGCCGTGGAGACGATGGTGCTGTTCAAGAACGAGGTCACCAGCTGGTTCGTGAGAAAGACAGCGCCCCAGGTAACTGGCCCCGTGGGCATCGCCCAGGTGACCGGTGAGGTCGCCAAGGAGGGCCTCAGCCCACTGCTGAGGTTCGCCGCCATCCTCAGCCTCAACCTGGCACTCTTCAACCTGCTTCCCCTGCCGGCGCTGGACGGCGGGAGGCTGGCGTTCGTCACCCTGGAATGGGTGCGACGCGGCAGGAGGGTATCGCCCAAAAAGGAAGGACTGGTGCATCTCGTGGGCTTTGCCGTTATACTTGTAGCCATGGCCGTGGTAACATACCTTGACATCGCGCGCATCGTGCAGGGGGAGAGCCTGATACCATGACCGGGCGAAGGGTCTCGCAGCCAATCAGGGTAGGGACTGTGACCGTGGGCGGCGGTGCTCCCGTGGTCGTCCAGTCCATGACCAAGACCTTCACCCAGGACGTGAAGTCCACCGTGGCCCAGGTCAAAGAGCTCGAGGAGCACGGCTGCGAGATAGTGAGGGTGGCAGTGCCAGACGAGGAGGCAGCCGAGGCCCTCTCCGCCATCAAGCGCGGCATCTCCATCCCGCTGGTCGCCGACATCCACTTCGACCATCGCCTGGCCCTGTCAGCCCTGAACGCTGGCGTTGACGGGCTGCGCCTCAACCCCGGCAACATCCGAGACCCGGAGCACATCGCCAGGGTAGTGCAGTCGGCAAAGGAGCGCCAAGTGCCCATCCGCATCGGCGTCAATGCCGGCAGCCTGCCCCCAGCAAAGGATGAGTCGCTCCCCATCGTCGAGTGCATGGTGCAGGCAGCCATGGAGCAAATACGTCTCCTGGAGACCATGGACTTCAACCTGATCAAGGTCTCCCTCAAGGCCTTCGACGTTCCCACCACCATCGAGGCCTACAGGGCCATCGCCGGGCTGATGCCCTATCCGCTGCACCTGGGCATCACCGAGGCTGGCACCCAGTGGCGGGGCAGCATCCGCAGCGCGGTGGGCATCGGCACGCTGCTGTACATGGGGATCGGCGATACTATCCGCGCCTCCCTCACCGGACACCCCAGAGAGGAGGTCATGGTCTGCTGGGAGATACTCAAGAGCCTCAACCTGCGTGACCGTGGCCCCACCATGGTTAGTTGCCCCACCTGCGGCCGCTGTCACATGGACATCGCGAGCCTGGCCCAGGCCGTGGAGCGCAGGATGGCCGTGATAGGCCGGCCGCTCAAGGTAGCGGTCATGGGCTGCGGGGTGAACGGGCCCGGCGAGGTCAAAGATGCCGACATCGGCATCATCGGCGGCAAGGGCAAGGGCGCCATCTTCGTCAAGGGTAAGCGGGTGCGCACGGTGGCGGAAAAGGACATGCTGGAAGCATTCATGACGGAGGTCGAGAGACTTGCGCTTCTCTAAGCTCTTCGGCAAGACATTGCGGCAGGCCCCGGCAGACGCGGAGGGCCTTAGCCACCAACTGCTGGCCAGGGCAGGGATGATCGCACAGGTCTCCGCCGGGGTCTACTCCTACCTGCCACTGGGGTGGCGCGTGCTGCGCAAGATTGAGCGCATAATCCGCGAGGAGATGGACCGCGCCGGCGGGCAGGAGCTCATGATGCCATCACTCCAGCCACTGGAGCTCTGGGAGGCCACGGGCCGCCGTCAGGCATTCGGCAAGACGCTGTTCGTGCTACGCGACCGCAGGGAACACGACCTGGCGCTGGGGCCCACGCACGAGGAGGTGGTCACCGACCTGGTGCACCGCTACGTGCAGAGCTACCGGGAGCTGCCGCTGCTCCTCTATCAGATACAGAACAAGTTCCGCGACGAGCCACGGCCCCGGGGCGGACTGCTGAGGGTCCGCGAGTTCATCATGAAGGACCTCTACAGCTTCGACGTTGATGAAGCGGGCCTGGAGCAAAGCTACCAGAAGATGGTCTCCGCCTACCAGAACATCTACCGTCGCTGCGGCCTGCCGGCGGTGAAGGTCGAGGCCGATAGCGGCGCCATCGGAGGCAAGGACTCCCACGAGTTCATGCTACTGGCCGAGACCGGGGAGGACGAGATAATACATTGTCGCGGCTGCACCTATGCCGCCAACGCCGAGAAGGCGGAGTTCCGCAAGGCACCTCTCCCGCCGGAGGAGCCCCTTCCCGTGGAAGAGGTCTCCACCCCCGGCGTCACTGCGATAGCCGACCTGGCCCGCTTCCTGGACATCAGCCCGAGCAAGACCTTGAAGGCCGTGTTCTACGCGGCAGATAGCACCCCCGCCCTGGTGCTCATCAGGGGGGACCTCGACGTAAACGAGACCAAAGTCCGCAACCTGCTCAAGTGTAACGAGCTGCGCATGGCCACGGAGGCGGACCTGAAGGGGACGGGCATCGTCGCCGGCTTCGCCTCACCGGTGGGCCTGAAGGGTGTGAAGGCAGTCGCCGACGACTCCATATGCCTGGGCAGCAACCTGGTCGCCGGAGCCAACAGGCCCGATACCCACCTGAAGAACGTGAACTACCCCCGCGACTTCAAGGTTGACGTTATCGGCGACATCGCACAGGCCAGGGCTGGCCACCAGTGCCCACGCTGCGGGGACGCGCTCATCTCAGCCCGTGGCATCGAGGTCGGCCACGTGTTCAAGCTGGGGACATTCCTCAGCGAGAAGCTCGGCGCAATGTTCCTGGACGAGAACGGCGTCTCGCGCCCGGCGGTGATGGGGTGCTACGGCATCGGACTGGGCCGGCTGCTGGCAGCAGCGGTGGAGCAGAACCACGACGACAAGGGGATAACCTGGCCCATACCCATCGCCCCGTACCACATCTACCTCTGCCCCCTGTACACGGACAACCCCGATGTCACCGCTGTCGCCGACGACCTCTACTCCGGGCTAACCAACGAGGGCCTTGAGGTGCTCTTCGACGACCGCGACGAGTCGCCAGGGGTCAAGTTCAACGACGCCGACCTCCTCGGCATCCCCCTCAGAACCACGGTCAGCCCGCGCACACTGAAATCGAAGAGCGTGGAGCTCAAGTGGCGCACCAGGAAAGAGACCGAGCTCGTGCCTCTGGACGAGGTAGTCACCAGGCTAAAGGACACCCTCCACAAAGCCGGGCAATGCTAGCGGCCCTCACTACCATCACCATAGTCTATGACAACTACCCCTGCGACCCGCGCTTCAAGGTCGGCTCGGGGTTCTCCTGCGTGGTACGAAGTCCCGCCGGGACCGTCCTTTTCGACACCGGGGCCTATGGCCCGACCCTGCTACACAACCTGGAAGCGGCAGGAGTCAAGCCGGAACAGATAGACACCCTCGTGCTCTCCCATCTCGACAGCGACCACGCCGGGGGCCTGTTCAAATTCCTGGAGGCCAACCGTCGAGTCACGGTGTATCTCCTCAGAGTGGTCCCCGACCCCTTCAAGGACATCGTGCGCCTGCACGGGGCGAAGGTCATCAGCGTGACCAGGACAACCCCGGTCCTGGGGAACGTGTACAGCCTGGGCGAGAGCGGCGGCTGGATGAAGGAGCAGGCTCTGGTGGTCAAAACGGAAAGCGGCCTCGTGCTGATAATGGGAGATGCCCACCCCGGCATCGTCGCCTTGGTCAAGAAGGCGCGGCGGGCGGTGCATGGGCCGGTACATCTGGCGCTGGGCGGGTTCCACCTGGAAGGGGCCAGTGAGGCCGGACTGCGTTCCATCGTCGGCAGCTTCCTCAGGCTGGGCGTGGCCCGGGTCGCCCCCTGTCACTCCAGCGGCAACCTCGCGCGGAGGCTTTTCCAATCGGCCTACGGCGAGGGCTTCCTTGAGGCAGGGGTGGGGATGGAGCTGCGCCTCTAGGATTCCACCTGAAAGGGTCACCCGGCCCTCCCTCGGGCGGCCGACCGCTTGTGACTCTTTGTGACATTTCTGTGATATCCCTGGGGTCGTCTGTGACCTGGATGTGACTTGAACTCTGTATAATAACATGGGTCTTTCCGTTCAGTTCCGGGTTGCTTCACCCCTGGCAGACTGAGTTCGCCTGGGGGAGGTGGTGTGTGAAAGACAAGGAACGCACTGAAGCCACGCTCATCGAAGAGCTTGGTCGCCTGAAAGTACACGACCACCTCTGCCTTATCTATGAGACCCCCGGGGAATGGCGGACGGCCGCTGTACCCTTTGTCAAAATGGGGCTGGAGCGTGGCGAGAAGTGCCTCTACGTGGTTGCCACCCACACCGTCGAGCAGTTGCGCCACTGTCTCAAACAAGGAGGCGTGGATGTGGCCTCGGCTGAGGCATCGGGGAGGCTCGCCATACTCCACGAGAGCGAAGTCTACACCAGGTACGGTTTTTTCGACCCCGACCGCATGACCGCTCTCCTCACCTCGGAAACTGAGAGAGCCATTGCCGAGGGCTACACGGCGCTGCGGCTGGCCGGCGAAATGACCTGGGCGCTCCGCGGTCTGCCCGGTTCAGAAAAGCTGCTGGAATACGAAGCCAAGTTGAACACTGACTTCTTCCCGAAGCACCCCTGCCTTGCCATCTGCCAGTATGACCGCCGGAAGTTTGACCCTGAGGTCATCAAGGGCGTAATCCTGACGCACCCGCTGCTGGCGCGAGGTAACAGAGTCTACCACAACTTCTACTATATGCCCGCTGAGGACTTCCTCAACGCCAGGCGCGCCGAGATGGAGGCCCAGCACTGGCTCAATAACCTGGAGAGAGAAAAGAGGACGCAAGCGGCATTGCGGGAGAGTGAGGAGAAGTATCGCCGCATTTCAAGCATCATCTCCGATATTGCCTATTCCTGTACGACCAATGTGGATGGTGCTTATTCAATTGACTGGATGTCGGGTGATACAAAACGAACCCTGGGTTACACGATTGATGATATTGAAGCACAATCTTGCTGGCGATTCCTGGTGGTGGACGATGACCTGCCGCTGTTTGAGAAACACGTCATCGGGCTTCTCCCGGGACAATCAGCTTCTTGTGAGTTGCGCCTGCGCCACAGGAATGGAGAAGTTGTCTGGGTCACCTCTTACGCTGAGTGTGTAACGGAAACAGAGACCCCGGAACGTCGGCGTCTCTATGGGGGACTGGTGGACATTACCGAGCGCAAGCAGATGGAGAACCTGTTGAAAACGGTTTTCGACATGTCTCCAATAGGCATGTACGTCGTCCAGGATAGAAAGGTTCAGCAGGTTAACCGGCTATTCGCAAGAGCAATGGGCCGTGCCCCTGAGCAACTGATTGGCAAACACCCCCTTGGACTTGTCTTGCCCGAGGACAGGGAACGGGTAAGGTCAAACGCCATCTCGATGCTAAAGGGAAGGCACTCACTTCCGTATGAGTTCCGTGTCCTGGATAGCGCCGGCAAAGTCAAGTGGGCCATGGAGACGGTTGCTCCGATCCAGTACCGGGGAAGGCCGGCGACCCTGGGTAGTTTCATGGACATCACCGAGCGCAAGAGAATAGAAGCGGAGCGGCTGGAACTGGAGCGGAAAACGCAACTGGCCAGCCGTCTGGCCACTGTGGGCGAGATGGCAGCGGGTATCGCACACGAGATAAATAACCCGCTGACCGGCGTCATCGGCTTTTCCGAGCTGCTATTGCAGGGAGAGCTACCCGAACACATCAGGAAAGACCTGGAGGCCGTCAATAGCAATGCCCAGCGTGTGGCTGGTATCGTCAAAGGGCTGCTCACCTTCGCCCGCCAGACCAAGCCGACGCGCAGCCTCGTTAACATCAACGTCATCATCCAGAATACCCTGGAACTCAGGGCCTACCACTTGAGGACCAACAACATAGAGGTCACCACCGAGCTTGATCCGGACCTGCCCAAGACCGTAGCCGACGGTGGTCAGTTGCAGCAGGTCTTCTTCAACATCATTGCCAACGCCGAGACCGAGATGAGGCTGGCTCACGGCAAGGGCAAGCTCTTGGTCAGGACGCAGAAGGTGAACAGCAATATCCGCATCTCCTTCAGCGATGATGGCCCTGGCATACCTGAGGAAAACATGCAGAGGATATTCGAGCCTTTCTTCACCACCAGGAGGGTGGGTGAGGGCACAGGGCTGGGCTTGAGCATCTGCCATGGCATGGTAGCCGAACACGGCGGCAAGATATGGGCGGAAAGCAAGCTAAGCGAAGGAGCCACCCTCTTCGTGGAACTACCCATCGTTGCGGAAAGGGAACAGGAGGAAGAGACCAGAGAAGAAGCCGAAGAGGGCGGGAGAGTGCCCGAAGCCAGGATACTGGTGGTTGATGATGAAGAGGTGGTGAGACATCTCCTGAGGGAGGTACTCGTTGAGGAAGGGCATCAGGTAGACGCTGTGGATAATGCCCAAGATGCTTTAGAGAAGATTAAGGCCGGGCGGTATGACCTCATCCTGCTGGACGTCAAGATGCCGGGCATGAGCGGCCTCGAATTGCACAGGCAAATCAAAAAGACGGCTGAATCCCTGGCAGCCAGGGTGGTCTTTATCACCGGCGATGTTATGGGAGTAGATACCAGCAAGTTCATCTCCGAGAACAAAGTACCTCACATTACCAAGCCTTTCAGTCCCGAGCAGTTCAGGAAGGAAATCGGGCGCAGATTGAGCCGGGGTAAGTAGAACACGCGAGATACCAATCATGTGTGCCGATGAATCCGCAACGAGGATAAGCATGGAGAAGAGAACGCATATCCTGGTGGTGGATGACGAGAAACACGTGTTGGAGTTCGTCAGGAGGGCGCTCGAACGCGAGGGATATGCTGTCACCGTGGCCGCCGACGGCAACTCAGCGTTGGCCTTGCTGGAAGAGCACAGGCCCGACCTGGTCCTCCTGGACATCAGGATGCCTGGCCTCGATGGCTATCAAGTCCTGGAGCGTATAAGAGGGCTATCCGATGTCCCTGTAATCATGCTCACGGGGATGCTCGAACCAGCCGCGGCAGAGCGGAGCCTGGGACTTGGAGCCGACGACTACATAAGAAAGCCGTTTCGTACTCAGGAGCTCCTGGCACGCATTCAGACGAAGTTGAGACGCGCAACGCCAGGGACTTCATACTATATGTGAAGCAGCACAGAAGCGGATATCATCGCGGTCTCCGCCGGCTTCGACCGCCACCAGGAGGACTGGGGAGGGCTGCTGACCACCAAGGACTACCGCTCCCTCTACCCCCTCAACACAGCGCCCAGCTTGTCCTTCAGCGCCTCGATCATCCGCTGCTGCACCCCGTTGACCTCCTCGTCGGTGAGGGTATGTGTGGGAGACTGGTACACGACGCGGAAGGCCAGCGACTTCTTGCCCTGTGGCACCTGGTCGCCCTGATAGACGTCGAACAGCGTGACCTGGCTCACTAGCGGGAAACCCCTCACCAGGTCGAGGACACTCTGGAAGCGCACGCCCGCTTCCACCACGACCGCTATATCCCGGACCGTCGCCGGGAAGCGCGACAGCGGCCGATAGCGGACCCCGGTCGAAACGCACGGCAGCAGCCGGTCAAGCTCCATCTCCAGCAAATACACAGGGCCTGTAGCCTCGAAGTTCTCCACCACCCGGGGATGGACCTCGCCCAACACACCCACTCTTTCCCCACCCGCCACTATGTCGGCACACCTGCCACGCCTCAGGCCCGCGTCCTCGCCAGGGACGAAACTGGCATCCACCCCCAGGCGCTCCAGCACCGCCTCCGCCACGCCCTTGGCGTCGAAGAGGTCCACCGGCGCCTCTTTGGCGCGCCATGACCTCTCCTGACTCGCCCCACCAAACACTGCGCAGAGCGCCTCGGCCTCCTGAGGCAGGTCGCCGCTACGGGGCAGGTACACCCTGCCTACCTCGAAGAGCTTGACGCTGTCCTCATACCTCTGGTTCTGAGCCAGCGTCAGCAGCAACCTTGGCCGCAGCGAGGTGCGCAGGTACTCCTGCTCCCTGCTCATCGGGTTCGCCATCCTCAGCGGCATGGGCCCCGGCAGGCTCAGGTCGGGCATGGTCCTCTTGAGGTTCTCCAGGCTCGTCAGCGAGTAGGTGATGACCTCCTGAAGGCCGCAGGCCACGAGTATGTCCCGCAACCTCTCTTTCAGGAGCAGCACCGGTGACGGCTCATACGACGGGATCGGCGCCGCTATCACGGTGGTAGGGACCTGGTCGTAGCCGATGATGCGCGCCACCTCTTCCACCAGGTCGGCGCTCTGGCCCACATCGCTGCGCCAGTAGGGCACGCTGACCCTCATCTCAGAGGGAGCGGACATCTCGCAGTCAAACCCCAGCGACTCCAGTATCTGCCTCGTCCTCTCCACCGGGACGTCCATGCCCAGCAGCCGTCCCACCTCACCGTTGAAAAGGGAGATGGGCTGGCGCTCGCGCCTGCCCGGATAGACGTCTATGATGCCCGAAGCCGCTTTGCCGCCAGAGGTCTCGGCTATCAACTGGGTGGCCCGTCGCAGCGCCGGCACGGGTAGCTCGGCGGGAAGGCCTTTCTCGAAGCGCAGCGAGGCCTCGCTGCGCAGGCCGAGGGTGGCGCTGGTACGACGGATGAACGCCTGGTTGAAGTTGGCCGACTCCAGCAGCACAGAGACGGTGACATCGGAGACCTCGCTATCAAGGCCCCCCATGACGCCGGCGACGGCCACCGCCTCCCTGCCGTCGCAAATCAGCAGCATGTCGTGGTTGAGCCCGCGCTCCACACCGTCCAGCGAGACGATCACCTCGCCGTCACGGGCGCGGCGCACGATGATTTTCCTCTCCGCGAGTCTCCGGTAGTCGAAGGCGTGAAGGGGCTGGCCGTACTCCAGCATCACGTAGTTGGTGACGTCCACCACGTTGTTGATGGGGCGCATGCCAGCGGCCTTCAGCCGACGTTGCATCCACTCCGGGGAAGGAGCTATCCTCACCCCTTCAATCACGCTGGCGCAATACCGGGGACAGAGTTCCGGGTCCACTATCTCCACCGAGGCCAGGCTAGCCACCGGCGTCTCACTCTCGGCATAGGCCACCCCTGGCATACGCACGCCCTGGCCCGTGAGGGCAGCGACCTCTCTGCCAATGCCGAGCACCGAGAGGCCGTCAGGCCTGTTGGGAGAGACCTCGATGTCGAAGATGGTGTCCCCGAGGTAGTCTCTCAGCGGTGTGCCCACGGGCGCGTCGCCGGGTAGCACCATTATCCCCTCGTGGCTGTCCGAGATGCCCAGCTCCTTCTCGGAGCAGACCATGCCTTCGGAGACCACACCCCTTATCTTCGCTGGCTTCAGCGCGGCGACCTCGCCGCTGTGGCCGTCTATGAGCCGGGCCCCTACCGAGGCGAAGGCGATCTTGTCGCCGACGTTAAGGTTCGGGGCGCCACAGACCACGGTCTGGCTACGCTCACCAAGTGACACCGTCACCAGGCGGAGACGGTCGGCGTTCGGGTGCGGCTTGACCTCACGTATCTGCCCCACCTGCACGCGGTCCCACGCCCCCCCCACCACCTCAATGGCCTTTATTTCAAAGCCTGCAAGTGTAAGCCTGTGCGCCAGGTCTTCCGGCGGAAGCACCGGGTCCACGTAGTCTCGCAACCAGTTCAGCGACACACGCATGACGCTAACCCCGGAACTGCCTCAAGAACCTGAGGTCGTTGCCGTAGAAATGGCGGATGTCGTCTATACCATACCTGAGCATGGGTATACGCTCTATGCCCATGCCAAAGGCAAAACCGCTGTAGACCGCAGGGTCACAGCCCATGCGCCGCAGCACATCGGGGTGGACCATGCCCGCGCCCAGGATCTCGATCCAGCCCGTGTTACCGCAGAGACGGCAGCCCTCACCCTTGCACACGAAGCAGTCCACCGCCATCTCCACGCCCGGCTCCACGAAGGGGAAGTAGTCGCAGCGGAACCTGGCCTTCCTCTCTGCCCCGAACAGACGGCGCGCGAACTCGAATAAGGTGCCCTTCAGGTCGGCAAGGGTGATGTTGGTGTCAATGGCGAGGCCCTCAATCTGGTAGAACATCCACTCGTGCGTGGCATCGGTGGCCTCGTAGCGGTACACCTTTCCCGGGACCACCACGCGCACCGGGGGATGCCTCTTCTCCATCACCCTGATCTGCATCGGCGAGGTATGGGTCCGCAGCAACATCCTCTGCTCGCCCTTCTCGTCCACGTAGTCCACCCACAGAGTAGCCCACATGTCGCGCGCAGGATGGTTGCGGGGTATGTTCAGCGCCTCGAAGTTGTAGTACTCCCACTCCACCTCCGGGCCCTCGACCACCTCAAACCCCATGCCGGTGAATACCTGGCACACCTCGCGAAGGGTCTGCGTGGTGGGATGGAGCCTCCCCAGCGACACGGGATGGCCGGGTAGAGACACGTCCAGGCTCTCGGCGGCAACGAAGGCCGCCAACTCCGCTTCCTTCAGGGCATCAAGCTTTTGCTTCCACTGCGCCTCCAGCGCAGCCTTGACCTCGTTGGCCCTTGCGCCCACCCGGCGCCTCTCCTCCAGCGGCAGCGTCGCCAGCTCGCGCAGCGCCAGCATGACCACGCTCTTCTTCCCCAGATATCGTATGCGCCAAGCCTCAAGCTGCTTCGCATCGCCGACGGAGCGCAACTCCCGCTCGCCGTTGGCCATTGCCTCTTCGAGCTTCTCTATCACCGCTTCCATGGAAACACCCGGTCAACGAGAACAAAAGGGGTGAGGCAGATTCTAAATCCTGGACCTCACCCTAGATGCCAGGGCCTGAGTATAAAGCATGCCGGAAAGCCTAGTCTGAAGCCAACTGCCCCTTCGCCACTGCCACCAGCTTGGAGAATGTCTCGATGTCCCTCACCGCCATATCGGCAAGCGCCTTCCGGTCCAGCACGACATTCGCCTTCCTCAGCCCCTCAACGAAACGCCCGTAGGGCAGGCCCAGCGAACGGCACGCCGCGTTGATGCGGACGATCCACAGCCGCCTCATGTCGCCCTTGCGCTCGCGCCGGTGGGCATAGGCATAGCTCAGGGCATGCAGCATGGACTCGTGGGCCCGCTTGTACAGGCGGTGCCGTTGTCCGCGATGGCCCTTGGTCAGCGCCAGAACGCGGTCATGGCGCCGTCTTGTCTTTACGCCTCCCTTTACCCGTGGCACAGAAGCATCCTCCTGGAACTGACTGCGATGAAAAAGCGCTAAGGCGTGCTAAAGCCGGACTGCCCCGCGCAGGCTATGTCCCGTAGGGGATAAGCCTGGCCACCCGTGTCCTATCTGAACCGCTCACCGGCAGCATGGCATCGTATTGCCTTTTCACGCGCCCTGGTTTGTTCCGCCTCAAGTGGCTCTTACCAACCTTGGTGCGGACTATCTTGCCCGTCCCGGTCACCCGGAACCGGCTCTTCGCACCCTTGTGTGTCTTCAGCTTCGGCATGGTGTGAAACTCCTAGACCGCGACGCCGGCTTTCTCCGTGCTCACCGCAGTCCGCTCCTTGGCCTCTCTCTCCTTCTTCTGCGCCTCCCTCAGTTGCTTGGATGGTGAGAAGATCACTCCCAGGGTATTGCCTTCCATCGCTGGAGGCCTGTCCAGCGCCGCCACATCCTTCAGTGATTCACCAACCCTTTGCAGCAGCTTCCAACCCCTGTCCTGATGGGCCATCTCCCTGCCACGGAAGACGACTATCACCTTTATCTTGTCCCCCTGCTGCAACAGCTTCCTCGCATTGCGCAGCTTGGCCTGGAGGTCGTGCTCGCCTATCTTGGGCCTTACCTTCACCTCCCTGACCTGACTGAGGTGCTGGCCCTTCTTCGCCTGCCGCTCCTTCTTGGCCTGCTCGTACTTGAACCTGCCGTAGTCCAGGATGCGACAGACCGGGGGCTGCGCCGTAGCAGCTACCTCCACCAGGTCGAGTCCCCGCTCTTTTGCCAGGTCCAGCGCCTGCCGTGTGGGCATCAAGCCCAACTGCTTCCCCTCCTCATCCACCACCCTCACCTCGGCGGCGCGGATCCATCGGTTTACACGCAACGGCTTAGTTATAGGCCACTACCTCCCAAGGCTGCTGGTACGCCACAAATTTCGGGCTGAATATAGCATATCCGCCAGGTCAAATCAAACATCCAGCGACCGGGTAGCCGCTTTCTCCCTCGCTCTGGCCTTGAACTCCCCGAGGGAGCAGGAGCCAAGGTTCTCCTCGGTACGCAGCCTCAACGACACAGAGGACGACTCCACCTCCTTGTTCCCCACAACCAGCATATACGGCACCTTGTTCATCTGGGCCTCGCGTATCTTGTAGTTCATCCTCTCCGCCCTCGCGTCCACCTGTACCCGCAATCCCTCACTCCGTAGCTCCGCCTCCACGCGCCGGGCATACTCCAGGTGCCGGTCGGCTATAGGGATGACTACCGCCTGCACAGGCGCCAGCCACACCGGGAAGGCGCCGGCATAGTGCTCGATGAGGCAGCCCATGAACCGCTCCAGGCTGCCGAGCACGGCGCGGTGCACCATGAACACCTGGCGCTCCTGTCCGTCGGCGGCGACGTAGGTGACGTCGAAACGCTGCGGCAGGTTGAAGTCCACCTGTATCGTCGGCCCCTGCCAGGACCTGCCAAGAGCATCCTTCAGCTTGATGTCTATCTTGGGCCCGTAGAACACGCCCTCACCAGGGTCCACCTCATAGGGTATGCTCAGGTATTTCAATACATTGGCCAGCGCCTCCGTCGCCTTCTCCCAGCCCTCCAGGGAGCCGGCGTACTTCTCCGGCCTGGTGGACAGGTAGAGGTCGTAGTGCTGGAAGCCGAAGGTCTGCATCATGAACCGCGCCAGCTCCACCACCCCGGCCAGTTCGTCTTCCAACTGCTCGCCGCTGCAGAAGATGTGGGCATCGTCCTGCGTAAACCCCCTCACCCTGGTCAGGCCGTGCAGCACGCCCGAGCGCTCATAGCGGTATACCGTGCCCAGCTCGGCATACCTGATTGGCAGCTCGCGATAGCTGCGCTTCTGCGTCTTGTACATCAGGATATGGCCCAGGCAGTTCATGGGCTTGACGATGTACTCCTTCTCCTCCACCTTCATCGGCGAGTAGAGGTACTCGCGGTAGAAGTCCCAGTGTCCGCTGGCCTTCCACAGGTCCAGCTTCGCGATGTGTGGGGTGTAGACGATGTCGTAGCCCCTCCTGGAGTGCTCGTCCTTCCAGAAGTCCTCGATGACGCGTCGGACCAGGGCGCCCTTGGGGTGCCACATCACCAGCCCCGGCCCGGCCTCCTCGTGGATGCTGAACAGCTCCAGCTCCTTGCCCAGCCTGCGGTGGTCGCGGCGCGCCGCCTCCTCCAGCTTGTACAGGTAGCTCTCCAGCTCCTCGGTGGAGGCGAAGGCCACGCCATAGATGCGCTGGAGCATGGGATTCGCCTCACTCCCCCTCCAGTAGGCGCCGGCGATGCTGGTGAGCTTGAAGGCCTTCACCTGCCCCGTTGACTCCACGTGCGGGCCGCGGCAGAGGTCCACGAACGACCCCTGGCGGTAGACGGTCACACGCTCGTCGGGAAGCTCCTCGATGAGCTCCAGCTTGTAGGGCTGAGCGGCGAAGATGCGGCGGGCCTCCTCTTTGAAGACCTCCTCCCTCACGAACGGCAGGTCGCGGGAGACGAGGTCCCTCATCTTCGCCTCGATGATGGCCAGGTCCTCGTTAGTCAGGGGACGGGGCAGGTCGAAGTCATAGTAGAAGCCGTCTTCAACCGCAGGCCCGATGCCGAACTTCGCCTCAGGGAAAAGCGAGAGCACGGCCTCCGCCATGACATGGGAGGCAGAGTGTCGCATCTTCTCCAGGTCTTCCACCGCCGGGTCCCTCTTTTCGCTCATCCGACTGTCCTCAAAACAAGGCCTCCCGCCCAACTCGGTCGGAAGGCCCAGCGCAACTCGCCAGGGTCGCCTATACGCGTCATGGTATCAGAAAGAGGACGCTAAATCAACGCGTGCGGCGCAGCGACTTGACGTTCACCCCTTCCCCTGGTATAGTACAGATGTTCTATATCACGAGCGGGTAAGCGACGGTGGATGTAGAGAGCAAGCTGGATATGCTGGTGGCCGATGCCCGGTTTGACGCCTGCGGCTACGGTGGCAAGCGGCATGCCAGCAGCTCACCGTTGCGCTTCATAACCCGCGCCGCCCTGCCCGGCGGGGGGACGGTGTGCCTCTTCAAGGTGCTCCTCACCAACGCCTGCATCAACGACTGCGCCTACTGCGTCAACCAGGTCGGTCGGGACAGGCCACGCAGTTCCTTCCGCCCAGAAGATCTGGCTGCCCTTTTCATGGAGCTTTACAACAAGGGGCTGGCACAGGGCCTTTTCCTCAGCTCGGGGGTCGCCGGAAACGCCTCCCGGACCATGGAGCAGATGTTAAACACCGTGGAGATACTGCGCCACCACTACGAGTTCAGGGGATACGTCCATCTCAAGGTCATGCCCGGGGCCTCCTTCGACTGCGTCGCAGAGGCCTGCAGGCTGGCGAACAGGGTCTCGGTGAACATGGAGGCCCCGACCCCGCAGCACCTCGCCAGGTTGAGCTCCAAGAAAGACCTGTACCGGGACATCCTGGAGCGCATGCGCTGGGTGAAGCGGGTCATTGCCGGCAACGACAGAGCGGCCCCTTCCGGCCAGACCACGCAGTTCGTGGTCGGGGCGTCAGGCGAGACAGACCGGGACATCCTGCATGCCATGGAGATGCTCTACCGCGAGATGGACCTGAGGAGGGCCTATTTCAGCGCCTTCCAGCCGGTAGGCGACTCACGACTGGAGGGTCATCCCCCGGCTCCCCCGATGCGGGAGCACCGGCTCTACCAGACCGACTGGCTGCTCAGGGTCTACGGCTTCCCGCTTCAGGAAGTGGAGCTGGCCCTGGGCCAGGGAGACAGCTTCTCCCTCGCGAAGGAACCCAAGCTGGTCATGGCACGGAGGCAGCCCTGGCGTTTCCCCGTGGACGTGAACCGGGCCAGCCACGACGAGCTTCTCCGCGTGCCCGGGGTCGGCCCGCGGTCGGCGAAGAGGATAGCGGAGGCACGCAGGGAGCACAGCATCTTCTCGCTGGGGCAACTGGAGAAGATGGGAGTCCGCGCCAGGCTGGCCGCCCCCTTCATCCGGTTCCAGGGCATTAGCGCCGAGGAAAGGCAGCTCGCGCTCTTGCCCGAGGACGGCGATGGCCTTGCCCGAGAAGCGCCTCCCCTGGTGGTACCCGCTGCCACAACCAGGAGACCGTAGCCACGCCTGCCAGGGTCGAGGAAGCGGAAGGGAAGCATCCTTGCGCTTAAGACTGGTGGTCATACCACGGGTGTGATATGCTGTATGGCGGAGGTGAGCCATGGGTCAACAGAGGGTGGCAAAACTGACTATTAGTCTTCCCAGGGACCTTCTGGAATACGCAAACAGGCTGGCCAGAGAGCGTGCTACAACGCGGAGCCGGGTGATAGCCGAACTGCTTGAGAAAGAGGAGGAGGCACGCGTCC
>JBFMDE010000013.1:0-32495 GCA_040754215.1 Chloroflexota bacterium | reverse complement strand
CCTTCATCCCCAGCTTTCCCGGGACCTTCTTCGCGGTGAACCCCGGCGTGCCCTGCTCCACCACGAAGGCCACGATGCCCTTGTGCCGTAGCGTGCGGTCCGTCTGCGCCGCGGTAGTGGCTATCTGGGCGTAGGTGCCGTTGGTGATGAACATCTTCGAGCCGTTTATCAGCCAGCCGTTGCCGTGGCGCGCCGCTGAGGTCTCCATGCTCGCAGGGTCGCTGCCATGGTTGGGCTCGGTTGAGGCCAGACAGCCGATGACCTCGCCCTTGACCATGCGCGGGATGTACTTCTGGCGCTGTTCCGGCGTGCCCCACTCCAGGATGGGGGTCTCTGCAAATGAGTTTTGCACTCCGACGATGGCCGAGGCGGCGGCGCTGCCGCGGGCAAGCTCCTCGACCACCACGCAGTAGCAGATACGGTCAACGCCCAAGCCGCCGTACTCCGCCGGCACCGTAATGCCGAGGAACCCTAGGGGCACCATCTCCTTGAGCCACTCTGTGGGGAAGCGGTCCTCCCGGTCTATCTCACGGGCGTTGGGCATCACGTGACGCTCGACGAAGTCCCGCGCCAGCTTGCGGAACATCTTCTGCTCGTCGGTGTACTCGAAGTCCATGGCCATCCCCCCTTGAAATGAAATCGCCTCGGCTACCCGCCCTTCCCCAGGACGATGACCGCGCAGGCGAACTCGCCGGGCAGCCCGCCCAGGTTGTGCGTCAGGCCGACCTTCGGGTCCTTCAACTGCCTCTCGCCGGCTTTGCCCTGGAGCTGCTTGTAGACCTCGTATATCATCCTCAGCCCGCTGGCGCCGACGGGGTGTCCGAAGCACTTCAACCCCCCGTCGGTGTTCACCGGCAGTCCGCCCTGGAGGCTGAAGAAGCCGGAGTCCACGTCCTCTTTGGCCTTCCCCCGCGGGCTGAAGCCGAGGTCTTCGTAGATCAGCAGCTCGGTAATGGTGAAGCAGTCGTGCACCGAGGCCAGGTCTACCTCGTTGCGGGGGTCGGTGATGCCGGCCTCGGCATAGGCCCGTTTGCTGGCGGTTACGTTCTCCTCGAAATGCACGAAGTCGTAGTCATCCTGCAACACGCCCTGCTTGGCCCCGCAGGTCAGCCCCAAGCCCTTCACGGTAACGTAGTCCTGGCGGTACTTCCTGGCCAGCTCGGTGCGGGTGATTATGGCCGCCGCCGCCCCGTCGCTCACCCCGCAGCAGTCGAACAGCCCCAGCGGCCAGGCCACCATGGGCGCCTTGAGCGCCTGCTCCAGCGTTATCTCCCTCTGGAAGTGGGCCTTGGGGCTCCTTGCCCCGTTGTAGTGGTTCTTCACCGCGATCTTTGCCAGCGTCTCCTTGCCCTGCTGGAAGCTCAGCCCGTAGTGATGGAAGTACCTGGTGGCCGCCAGTGCGAACTGCACCGGTGGTGGGCAGGGGGGAGCCACGTTCGTCCCCGTCGGCTCGACCTTGCTCACGTCCAGCCCGGCGAACCCGGTGTCCTTGAGCTTCTCTACGCCCATGACCAGGGCCAGGTCGTACACCCCCGCCGCCACCGCATAGCAGGCGTTCCTGAAGGCGTCGCTGGCGGTGGCACAGGCGTTCTCGTTGCGGGATATCGGGATGTACTCCAGCTTCAATGGGATCGAGAGCATGCAGCCGCGCCAGCCCGACCCCATGCTACCCACCCACGCCGCCTGGATGTCCTTGGGCTCTACCCCTGCGTCCTCGTAGGCCTCGTAGGCAGCCTCGACGATGAGGTCGTCCACGCTCTTGTTCCAAAGCTCGCCGAACTTGACGCAGCCCATGCCGATTATGGCTACTTTGTCTTTTATGCTTCCCATCTGCGCTTCTCCCTCTGCCTACACTCTAACCGGCATGCTCTTCCAGTAGTAGTTGTGGACGCCATCGGCGGAGAACAGCTTGCGGAAGGTCATCTCCACCGGCAGTCCGACCCTCAACTGGCTGGGGTCGCGGTCCGTCATCTGGGTCAGTATCCTGCCGCCGCCCTCGAAGTTCACCACCGCTATCACCAGTGGCGGCTGCACCGTAGCCCCCAGGTAGTCCATGGAGTAGGTGAAGATGTGCCCCTTCTTATCGGCAAACCTCACCGGCTGGAACCGGTCCTTGGTGTGGCACCTGGTGCATACCCTCTGCGGTGGGTACTGCTCATACCCGCAGTTCTGGCACCTTGCCCCGTAGAGCCTTATGTTCTGGTCTCTCTCACGCCAGAAGGCGGTGACCGAGGGGCCCTGAAGCGGCGGCCGGCGCACCGGGGGGGCTGGGTCGATGAGCCCGCGCCATCTGGCATAAATCTCGTAGCTGTCCAGTCCCTTCTTGGAGCCGAGCAATGCTTTCACCGTTCGCTCGCGCCGGGCTTTCTCCACCCCTGGTCCAACCCTGAGCAGAAAGACGTCGGCACCATTGCCGTAGTCGGCCAGCAGTATCCTGTCGCCCTCTCTAGCCTCCTCCAGCGTCGAGACCAGCACCGTCAGGGCGTAGGCGGCGCCGCTATTGCCCATCGCGCTGAACAGCGGGTCGGCCACCTGCTTTGTCTCCAGGCCCAGCCGGCGCACCATCTCCGCATGGCGTCGTGCATCCGGGGCATAGAGCACCGCCTTGCTCAGTTCCTTGGGGTCCAGCTTCGCGCGCTTGGCCAGCCCGGAGACGGCTTCGAGCAATACCCTGGTGTAGCCTTCATCGGCCACGAAGCGGTCCTCCCAGGAGCGGGCATAGGCTTCCTTGTCGGCCCGCCACACGTCGAGCATCTCGTCGGAGAGGAACAGGCTGTCCTCCACGGTGACCACGGCGCCGGAGTCTGCGATGAGCAGCGCTGCCGCGCTATCGCCGAAGGCTGCCTCGAAGTCGGAGCGGGCCATGGCCGGACGGGTGTCGGCCGCCACCACCAGTACCTTCTTCATCGAGCCCGACTTGACGGCATCCAGGGCAGCCTTTAGAGCTATGGTCCCGGCCCTGGTGGTGTTGGAGAAGTCCGCAGTGAATACCGAGGGTCGGAGGTCGGCGGCTGCCGCCACAGTTGCCGCTGCCTGTTTCTCCCTGTAGGGCGAGGTGGTGGAGGCGAAGTACAGCGCGTCCACCGACTGCCGCTCCAGGCCGCTCAGGCAGTTGACCGTGGCCGCTACTGCCATGGTCACGCTATCCTCGTCGTAGCTCGCCGCAGCCCGCTCGGCCCGCGAGCCCCATTCCTTTGTCTCTGGCCCCAGCCTCCACCAGGGGATGTATGCGCCGAATGAAGCTATTCCAACCAACGCAGGTCGCCTCCCTTCAGGCCACGCCGGCCATAATGTTCCACCAACAGGCCGGCCCGCATTCTACAATACCATAGTGAGTGACACAACTGCGTAGCAGGAGGTTGTTTGATGGGCCGGGAGTCTGTGGCCAGTCCAAACCGTAAGCCAACACATCCCACACGACCGGTAAGGCTGTGCTCGCCTAAAATCCCAGTATGACGTGCAGCCAGAGTAGCGTCACATTACGGGAGGCCGACGATGACAATGCTTAGAGAACCCCGCCTCGACCTGAACACCTGTCACATCGCCCCTGAGGCGATGCAACTGATCCCCGAATCTGTGGCCAGGAAGTATGGTGTGATGCCTCTGGCTGTCGTCAACAACGCGTTGCAGGTAGCCATGGCGGAGGCGGGCGACGTCCTGGCGCTTCAGGCGCTGGAGGCCCTGGTCCGGATGAGGATTGAGCCCATGGTTGCCACGGCGGAAGAGGTGCGCCGGGCCATTGACCGCAACTACAAAGACTACGATGAGATCCAGAAGCAGTTCAAACATCTCGCTCCTCCTCCGCCGAGAAGCGAGGAGAGGTCGCTGGCGCAGGCCGTGGCCGAGGCTCCGGCGGTCCGTGCCCTGGACCTCCTCCTGAACGAGGCGGTCAAGCACCGTGCTTCTGACATCCACATAGAGCCGGAGGAGGACAGGCTTCGGATACGTCTTCGCATTGACGGTGTACTACATGAGACCCTCTCTCTGCCCCTTAGCGCCCACGGCCCTCTCCTCTCCAGGTTGAAGGTTCTGGCCAACATGAATATCGCCGACAGCCGGCCCCAGGACGGCCAGTTCTCGGCCAGGGTGATGGACTGCGAGGTGAATGTCCGGGTGGCCACCATCCAGACGATGTACGGCCAGATGGGCGTGCTCCGCATCCTGGACAAGTCCTTCGCCGCCCTGGGCTTGACCGAGCTTGGTTTCCTGCCTGGCAGCCTCGGGATATACCAGCGCATGTTGCGCTCTCCCTTCGGCATGATCCTGGTCAGCGGCCCTACTGGCTCGGGCAAGACCACGACCCTCTATGCCTCCATCAACAGCCTAGACCGCAAGAGGCGCAACGTCATTACGGTGGAAGACCCGGTGGAGTACCGTTTCAAGGACATCAACCAGATCGAGGTCAATCCCAAGGCTGGCCTGACGTTCGCCAGCGGGTTGCGCAGCATACTGCGGCTCGACCCCAACGTCATACTCGTCGGTGAGATACGCGATGCCGAGACGGCCGAGATTGCGGTGCAGGCCTCTCTCACCGGTCACCTCGTGCTTTCCTCGGTCCATGCCAACGACACCGTGGGTGCCCTCTTCCGGCTGCTGGAGCTGGGTGTTCAGCCGTTCTACGTTGCCTCGGCGCTCTTGGGAGTGGTCGCGCAGCGCATGGTGCGCCGGGTCTGCCCTCACTGCCGGCGGCTTGCCCCTGCACCTGGCGAAGCGCAACTCGCCTATGGCAGGGAACTGGGCGAAGTGCGGTCGGAGTTCTCCTATGGAGCCGGCTGCAACTCCTGCGCCAATACGGGCTACCTGGGGCGGACTGCAGTCTTCGAGACCCTCTCCGTGAGCGAGGAGGTCAGGAAACTTCTCCTCGCCGGGGCCGGCTCGGACCAAATCCGGTCTGAGGCGAGAAAGGAGGGGGCGGTCTCGATGTGGCGCGATGGGATGCTCAAGGCTAAGGCGGGTATCACGACACCCTGCGAGGTGCTGCGCAACGTATTCTCCGTGGAGCAGTAACCCGTGGTGTTGGTCCGCGCATGAGAACACCCTCCTGTCTTTGCGAGGAGCCGCAGGATACGTGGCGCCGCTAATGCATCGAGACTTCCGCAACTAAGTGATAGTCCGTCTTGAGCCTGTTGAGGAGCCAGGGCCGGTGAGCTTCTCCACCTCGTCCCGGTCGTTGCAGAAGGAAAGCAGGCTCTCGTGGCTGATCGCGCGTTCCTTGTAGAACTTGAACAGCGCCTGGTCGAGTAGCTGCATCCCCTCCTGAGCGCTGGTGCGGACCACATTTGGAAGCTGATAGACCTTTCCTTCGCGGATGAGGTTCCTCACCGCCGGAGTGGCCAGCATGACCTCAATGGCAGCGGTCCTCCCAGAGCCGTCGGCCCTGGGCACCAGCGCCTGACACAGGATGCCCAGGAGCAGAGAGGCCAGGCGTGTCTGGGCCAGGTGCCGCTCGTGTGGTGGGAACAGGTCTATGATTCGCTCGATGGCCTGGGTAGCGCTGGGGGCATGGCCGGTAGTAAGCACGAGGTGGCCGGTCTCGGCTATGGTAAGCACCGCGCCCGCCGTCTCCGTGTCCCTCATCTCGCCGACCAGGATCACGTCCGGGTCCTGTCTCAGGACATGCCTCAGCGCCTCGACCAGGGAAGTAGTGTCGGAGCCGAGTTGACGCTGGGTGATGGCACACTTGTCGCTGACGTAGATATATTCCACCGGGTCTTCGATGGTGACGACGCGGCGGCGCTCGGTCTCGTTGAGATACTGGATCATGGCAGCCAGGGTGGTGGACTTGCCGCTACCGGTTGTCCCGCTGACCACCACCAGCCCCCTGGGCCGCAGGACCAGGTCCTTGCAGATTTCAGGCAACCCCAGCGCCTCTATCGTTGGTATCTTTGCAGGCAACAGGCGGATGGCGAGGCTGACCGTCCCCTGCTGCCTCGCCGCGTTGCACCGCATCCTGCCGACATCGGGCAGGCTGTAGCTGAAGTCCAGCTCCAGTCTTTGCTGAAACTCTGCCTTCTCCTGTGCTGTCGTTATCTGGGCAAGCCCCCGTGCCGTGTCGTCCGGCGTGAGCGGCGGCATGTCCGCCAGCGGCTGGAGGGAACCGTTGACGCGCAATATCGGCGGAATATGGGCCACCAGGTGCAGGTCGGACGCGTTCTTCGCTCGTGCCAGTTTGAGCAATGAGATGATGTCCACTAGCTCTGCCTTTCCGTGCGGAGGGTAAGGGTGAACCCCACCCCGTCTCCGCTTCTCTGCATGCTTGAGATGACGACCTGAGAAAACCTGCCGCTATCTCTCAGGGCGCTGGCATAGGCCAGGACCTCCGTTTCGCCTGGCGCAAACCCCTGTATGGTCATACCGTCGTTGGCATGAGAGACGCGGTTCAGACCTGCAGCGTCTGCGAGGGTTGTCGTTGTCATGCCCATGTCACCATTGACCCCTTGCTGCTGCCTGCTGAAATCGTCGAGTACCGAGTTGAGAGCACTGACCTTCGCCGACAGGGCTTCATAGCTTGCTTGCAGCTCGGCGATCCCCTTCTTCACTTCGGCGCTCTCCTTATCTCGCAACTCCTGTTGAGTCTGCCTGACTTCCAGAAGCTGGATGGTGGCATCTAGTTGAGTCTGCATCAAGTCTGTCCTGGCCACGGTGTTCTTCACGAGCAGCCCCAGAGAGATGAGCAGAGCAACAGCCATCAGGACGCTGGGAACCACCAGGATCCTGGTCGCAGAGGGGGGAGTGGGCCGGTAGACTGCGGGCAAAGCATTGAGGTTTACCACGGAACCCGGACTTTTCCGAAGCTGCAATTCCTTCAGTGCCAGGCCAATGTTGACCATTTGCTGACCCGGGATGAAACTATCGGCATGGCTCAAAGGGCATGGCAGCGGCAAAACCGTACGGTTTAGCTCCGCAGCCAGGAACTGATACGCTGTCGTTTCTTGCATCAGCTCTCCGGAAACGAATATCGGCAGGTCGGCCCCGAGAGGCTTTGCGGAATGGCCCGCGTCATGATAGTTCATGGAGCGTTCCAACTCCTCTTTCACTATCAGCAGCTTCTCCTGTATGCTTACAGCTTCAGTGGGATAGGAGAGGCTGCGGACGAACCGGGGAATTCCCGCCACCTTGACCACGATATCTACCTCGGTCTGTCGAACATCGGCGACTACGGCCGTGGGCGACTTCGCCACCCTGGTCAAAGCCAACGGGGCCAGGTCCATGACATGCGGTTTTGCACCTGCCAGACGTAGGGTCTCCATCAGGGCGTCCACTGTGTTGCGGGGCAAGGCGGTCAGGAAGACCTCGGTTTCTTCCCTGGAGGAGCCCACGACCTGCCAGGAAAGGTACAACTGCTCCAGGGGCACGGGAAGCGCTAGTTCCGCCTCTCTCTTGACCGCTTCGCCGAGCAAGGACTTGTGCAACCGAGGCAAGGTGACCACCCGGGAAAGAGAATGTAGCCCTGTCAGGCCCGCGATGACCCTCCTGGCCCCCGCTCCTTGTGTCTTGAGCATCTCCTTGACCCTGGCTGCGAGCCCCACCCTGTCAACTACAACACCGTCCCTGACCATGCCCGGCTCCAGGGGCTGGTCGGCCCATTTTTCTGCTCGTTTACCATTGGCCACCAGCATCCTGACGCTGGTGTCACTCACATACAAAGCAACAACTCTTCGGGCCATGCTAATCACCAACCAGGGAGTAGAAGCGGAGTTCCAGAGTGGCTACGGATTCTCCGGTAGCGTTGGTAACACTCACCTCCACTGACTCCGGCACGGCTGTGGAGAAGCTGTTATTCACCTCGGAGATGAAGCTGACCAGGCTGACCAAGTCCCCCTCGACATCCATCGTATACAACATGACGGAGAAACTTACCCCTTTCAGCTTTGTGACTGTGGGACCGGATGAGCTAACCCTGACTATCTCCACGCCATGAGTCGCAGCGACCCTGAACATGTTCTCGGTCACGCTGACACTGTCCGTTGACTGGCGAAGACGAGCCCTGGTATCGTCGAACTGTGACTGGACACTGGCCAGTTGGCCTTCCAGGTCCCTCTTTTGAGAAAGAAGTCCGTCGGTGGAGGAAGCGCTCGGTTGGTTCTTCAACCTCGTTTCCACCGAAGACACCTGTTTCTCTAGCCGGGCTTGCTCCTGACCTTGTCTGGCGTAGGCCACACCCAGTCCTGCCGCAAGTATGAGAAAGATGCCGGCAGCCAGCGATATCCAGATGGTCTTGCCTAATTTCACCGTTTATTCCCTCACTATCGTGGGTCTACTTCCCAGGAAGTAAGCAGTACCGTGCCCGTCCCGCTATCTGTCAAGGCACCGGCTCTGACAATTCCGACCTGGGTACTGCCACGTCTGACGTTGGCGGTAATCCTGAGGGCACCGGCATCGCCCACAGTGCCTATGTCCTCCGGGTTGGCCACCACCCAGACGTTGCCGCTATTTCCCGAATAGTCCGGCGGACCGCTCAGTTGGAAGGTGTGAACGGCTGAAGATGCGCCTCTGATGGAGGGCAGAGGAGTCTGAAAGTCCCAGAGCAGGGTAACTCCCGTCGCCGCCTCCCCCTTTACCTCTGGGTCGGATGCGGTCAAATCGCCACCGGTTGAGAACGACACGTACCCGAAGCTCACCGGAGGCTTGACCAGTAGCGCGTCTATGTGAATCGTTGAGGGGGACTCGTTGGAGACTGTCACGGTGTAAACGTAGGTGCCAAGCCCCGGGTCGTAGGCCATGCTCCTATCTACCGTCAGGTAGTCGGAATGTACCCCCGGTGAGCCCAGGACCACCCCATAGACAGTGGTGAGCTCCTCGATCAGGATGGCTACCGACATCCCGTTCAGGTCCGTAAGCTCGTAGGAGTAGGGGTAGGATGCCGGGGGGTCGTTCTTCAGCTTCCACAGCGCGTGCTCTATGCCGGCGTCGGCGGCATAGAATACTATCGCCTTTTGCTCGACGATGCGGTCGGCACCGAGGCCGGTTGAGGTATATTCGAGATAGGGAATGACCATGAGTCCGCCCAGGACCATCAGGGCCAACGCCATAGGCAGGACCTGCCCTTCCTCACCCCTTGTTGCCCTGGCTAATCTCTCTCTCATCACGCGGAATTCTACGTGTTGACCCTGAGGTTGACCTCGTATTGCCTGGCCTCGGTTTGTCTTCCTGAACGGGCTTCGACTAGTAGTCTCCACACGCCGTCCTGCTGGCTGAACGCGCTCGCACCAGTCACGTTGGTGGCTATGAGGGTGGTCGTGTTCTCCAACTCTATGCCGTCAACGTCATGGACCACATGCCGACGCAGGAGCTTTTTCAGGTCATCGGGCATGTCGTCCAGGGTATAAATGACCTCGTGGACATCGCCGCTTTCCCAGTCGGTCCAGGCCAGGGTAATGAACTCCAGTTCCGGAGTCTCCGGGTCGTCGGTGGTGGAGACGGTCCGGGCCATGGCTGCATCATGGCTGACCCAGTGGCCGGCGTTCTGTACCTGGCGGAGGGCGGTGATGTGGTTACGTCCGCGCTGTGCGTCCTGGACCATCAAGAGTATGCCCGTGCTCAGAGCAGGGACCAGGAGGGCCATGATGGTGGCAGCCACTATCAGCTCGACAAGGGCAAAGCCCCTCTCGTTTCGCCTCATCTGTCCACCTTGTAGTCGTCAACGGTGAAGACCGGCCTGCCGCTGCGCTCAATTGTCACACTTATCTTCTGAATGCCAACGTCTTGCCCGGAGGGCAAAGGCTGTCCATTGCCTGGGTCGATAGGGACGGCAGAAACCCCCACGCTATAGGTGGCTGGGGTGGTCACCACCGAGTATTCGCCATGGCCTGGTATAGAATAGTAGATGTAACTCTGGCTTTTGACGTATTCCACCTGGCTTCTAGCCAGGCTTTCGCCCGTGGTCCTCAGGTCAGCGATTGAAACGGTTCTGGAGGCGGTGGCTACAGCGCTGAGGATTACAACGGCAACCACCCCCGTGATAGCAACTCCCACCAGCGTCTCGGTGAGGGTCACCCCCTTCTGGCTCCTTATGTCTTTCAGTCGCATATGTCAGCCCATCTGTCCGTAGATAGAATACATGGCCGAGGTCAGAGATAGGGCAACAAAACCCACCACCACGGCTATGGCAATGGTTATCGCCGGCTGAAGGAGTCCGATGAGCGAATGCACCCGGTCTTCAGCCTCGATCTCATAGCATTCAGCTACAGCCAGCAGGGTGGTATCCAGGTTCCCGGTTGCCTCACCGACCCCAACCATCTGGACCATCATCGGCAAGAACAGGTCGCTCTTGGCCATCGGCTGTGACAGGCCTTCTCCTTTGAGCATGCCCTGCCTGACATCGGTGAGGGCCTTCTTCATCACGGCGTTGCCGCTGTTCTGGACGAGCAGGTTCATGATCTGCGGCAGGGGCAGGCCGGCCCGGAGCAGCAGTGACATGCTGCGGCAACAGCGGGCAAGCTCGCTCAGATGACTGACCCGTCCTATCAGTGGCAGCCTGAGGGCCAGCCTATCCCGCCGGAGCCTTCCCTCCCGTGTCTTGAAGTAGATGACGACCAGAGTTGCGAGGACAAGTGCTCCGCCCACGAGATAGACGCCATAGTGTCTGAGCCCGCTCGTTGCGGAGAGTGCCATCCTGGTGGGAAGGGGTAGTTCAGCGCCGATGGAGGCATAGAGGGTGGCAAACGAGGGAAAAACGAAGACGGCCATCACCACTATCATGATCAAGGCGACGAAGGACACGATCGCGGGATATCTCAAGGCGCCCTTCGTGCTTTTCGCGGCCTTAGCTTCTCTTTCCATGTTATCGGCAGCCTGTCTCAGCACCCTCTCCAGGCCCCCGCTCTGTTCACCGACGACGAGGGATTGGATGTAGATTTGGGGGAAGACCTTCGGGTGTTTGCTGAGCGCCGCTGATAGCCGGTTGCCATCGCGAAGGTCGGAGACCACCTCGCCGAGCGTCCTTTTTAACTGCCGGTTCCCCGTCTGTGCCCGCAATAGTTCCAGGGAAGTGACTATGTCAGTACCGGAGTCAAGGAGCAGGGCCAGTTGTCGCGAGAATATTACTATGGTCTGCGGGCTCATGCGGGGTGAAGACAGGACAAGGCTCTCCCGGCTGGGCATGAAGGCCTTTGCCAGTTTCAGGCTCAGCACGCGATAGCCGCTTCGAGCCAGTATCTGGCGCGCCGCCTCCTCGCTCTGGGCAGATACCGTGCCCCTCGCGGTCTTCCTGTTCTCGGCGTATCCCAGGTAAGCGAATTCCATACCAGGGTCAGTAACTCCCGGGCACTTGTACTCTATGTTAGCCTAGCCGCTGGAGATTTGTGCAGCGTGTGCTCAATGTTTGGGCCCCGTTGGCCCAGGTAAGGAATGAGTGTGACTGGATACCAAGGTAGCCTTGACGCTGCCTCAAGAAGGTGACTAGAATAGCTCGCAGTAACTGTCCCCAATGGTGGGTGTGGAAAGGAGGCCTGAGTATGGCCAGGATGTCGGAAGAGGTGAAGAAGGCCGTGACGGAATGCAAGCCCGGCCTTGTGGCCACCGCCAGCAAGACGGGCAAGCCCAATGTCTCTGCCAAGGGCTCCCTGCGTGTCCTCGATGAGGAGCACGTGGTCTTTGCTGACATCATGTCCCCCAAGACTACCGCCAACCTGAGAGAGAACCCCCAGGTGGCAGTCATCTGCATTGACCCACCCAGCCGCAGTGGCTGCCGCATCTCGGGCAAGGCGGAGATACTGACCTCCGGTCCCCTGTTCGACCAGTTGAGCCAGGAATATGCCGCCAGGAAGATGAAGGTGAAGAACGTGGTCAAGGTGGCTGTGGAGGAGTCATCCACCTTCAAGCTGTAGCGTCACTGCCCTCATCGTCCTGAACACCCCATCACCGGAGCCGGATTGAAACCCGCACTCAAGACGTGAGATGTCGCGTCTTGAGTAGGGCTTTGTCATCATGGACCCTGACCGAGGAGGAGAACATTGGCTGTAGTTCGCTACGAAAAGAGGGACCGCATCGCCTATGTGACTTTGAACCGCCCGGAGTCCTTGAACGCGGTGAACCTGGAGGTGTCGCGGGAGCTGGCCCGCATCTGGAGGGAGGTGAGGGATGACCCGGAGGTGTGGACCGTCATCGTCACCGGCACCGGACAGAAAGCCTTTTCCGCAGGCTACGACCTCAAGGAGGTGAGCCAGGGCAGGGCCGCTGCGGAGAAGGAGGGACGGCCGTTCGTGCTCCCGGTGCTGGACATGATATGGCCGATGCGTGGGCTGGAGGTGTGGAAGCCCTTCATCGCCGCGGTCAACGGCATAGCCTTCGGCGCCGGGCTGGAGCTGGCGATGGCCTGCGACATCAGGATAGCCGCCGAGCATGCCAGTTTCGGGCTTCCAGAGGTGCGCCAGGCCATCATCCCCGCTGGCGGCGGCACGCAGAGGCTGCCCCGCCTCATCCCCTTCGGCATCGCCCTGGAGGCCATCATCACCGGAGACCCCATCAGCGCCCAGGATGCCTTGCGCCTGGGGCTGGTCAACCGGGTAGTACCCGGAGACAAGGTGATGGAGACCGCGGAAGCACTGGCCCGCCGTATCAACGAGAACGGGCCGCTGGCGGTGAGAGCAGCCAAGGAATCGGTCTACCGCGGGGCGAGGATGCCTCTGGACGAGGCGCTACGGCTGGAGACGCTCCTGGAGGCGAAGACGTTTCTCACCGAGGACGCCGCCGAGGGCCCCCGCGCCTTCTCCGAGAAGCGAAAGCCACAGTACAAGGGCAGGTAGGGAAAAGTGGCCAAGGAGTGACGGGTCAGATGGACGCCAGTTTCGAGCGACGCATGGCGGAGTACCGCCGGAAGCGGGAGAGAATCCTCCAGATGGGTGGCCCGCAGGCCATCGAGAAGCGGCACAAGGAGGGCTCCCTGTCCGCCAGGGAGAGGATTGACTACTTCTTTGACCCCGGCACCTTCACCGAGTTCGGCACCTTCGTCGAACATCGCACCACCGCCTTCGGCCTCGCTGGCAAGTCCATCCCCGCCGAGGGGGTGGTCACCGGCTACGGGAAGGTCAACGGCCGCCTGGTGATGGTTGGCAGCGAGGACTACACCTCCATGGCGGGGACCTTCGGCGAGTACCACGGCAAGAAGTTCGCCCAGGCCATCGAGATGGCCCGTGACATGGGCATCCCCTTTGTGGGGATGAACGACTCTGCCGGGGCCAGGCTACAGGAGGGGATGGACACGCTCGAGGCCTATGCCTGGCTCTTTCGGGCACAGATACTGGCCTCCGGCATCATACCTCAGATAGCGCTGCTGATGGGCAACTGCCTGGGCGGACAGGCCTACCACCCGGTGATGCAGGACTTCGTGTTCCAGAACCGCAAGACCGGCTTCATGGGCATCGCCGGGCCGGCCTTCGTCAAGACGCAACTGGGGGAGGAGGTCGGCCTGGAGACCCTCTGCGGCTGGGAGGCCCACGCCGTGAAATCGGGCCAGACACACCTGGTGGTGGAGGACGACAGGGATGCGCTGGACAAGGCCAAGGAACTCCTGGGCTTCCTGCCCCAGAATAACAAGGAGCATCCCCCCGTGGTGTCGAGCAAAGACCCTCCGGGGAGGACATCGCCCAGCCTGCTGGACATCGTGCCGGAGCAGCCAAGCGTGCCCTTCGACATGCTCAAGGTGATACGGGAGGTAGTTGACGACGGCCGCTTCTTCGAGCTGCTCAAGGACTATGCCCGCTCGGTGGTCATAGGCTTTGGCCGTTTCGCCGGCAGGTCCGCTGGCATAGTGGCCAGCCAGCCAAACTTCGCCGCCGGGGTCATCACCTGCGATGCCGCGGACAAGATAGCGCGCTTCGTGCGCTTCTGCGACCTGTTCAATATACCCATCGTCACGCTCCACGATACCCCGGGGTACATGATCGGCTCCGTCGAAGACTGGAAGGGGATGCTGCGGCATGGGGCCAAGACGCTCTTCGCCTACATAGACGCCACCGTGCCCAAGGTGAGCATCATCGTGAGAAAGTCCTTCGCCGGAGCCTATCTCGGGATGTGCTGCAAGGACACCGGGGCCGACCTGGTGTTCGCCTGGCCCATCGCCCGCGTCACCATCGTGGGCGCGGAGACGGCGGCCAGCGTCATCTTCGCCAAGGAGATCAAGGAGGCAGCCAACCGCACCGAGGTGGCCGCGGCGCGCATCCAGGAGTTCCGCGACCTGTACGAGAACCCCTACCGGGGCGCCGAGCGGGGGTACATAGACGATGTCATCGAGCCTCAAGACACCCGCAGGTACATCAACCGTGCCCTGGACCTCTTGGAGAAGAAGGCCGTATCCCGCCCCTGGCGAAAGTACTCCAACATAAACCTGTAGGGCAAAGGCGCCCTAGAGCAGGGGCAGCACCTGCTTGACGATGAAGGCGAAGTTTCTCGTCGCTTCCTCGGTCCCTTTTATCACGCCCGGGTGACCGTAGGGGTGGCCGGTGAGCACGTACTCCGGCTTCAACTCGGCCAGTTTCCTCACGCTCCCGGCCAATAACCTGGAGTCGCCACCCGGGATGTCGCTCCTGCCGACGCTGCGGTAGAACACCGTGTCGCCGGTGATGAGCACCTTCTTCTCCTCCCACCAGAGGGAGATGGAGCCGGGGGAGTGCCCGGGCGTGTGCAGCACCTGTAGCGCGATGCCGGGCGGCTGGCCCAGGTTCAGCACACCCTCGCGCAGGTAGACGTCCGGCTGCAACTCCTCCCTGGCCGGCTTTTCCCGGTCGTAGGCCATGGCGAGCAGCTTCTCATAGAACGGCTCGTCCGCCCTGTGGAGCGCCACCCTGGCGCCGCTCCTGCGCCGCAGGGCCAGCGAGGCCTCGCAGTGGTCGGGGTGGGCGTGGGTGTTCAGCACCAGGCCCAGTTGCGCCGCCTCCAGGCCATCCCTGCTCATGGACTGGAGCAGTGCCTCGAGGCCCGACTCCTCGTAGGCCCGCATCATCTGGCCGCCCCTGCCCATGATGGGGGTCAATACCTGGCGCAGGCCGGGGTCGACCAGGGCGAACCTCGGCTTGCCGTCTACGATGTACCTCAGGGCGTAGGTGTTGCAGTTGTTCCCCTGCCCCTGCCACACGTAGGAGTAGAGGCCGTCAATGAGTTGCATCTCAGGCTGCCTTTCTAGAGAGCGCCTACTTGCCCACAGGACAGGAGTTGAGGCACTCGAAACAGGTATAGTATAGCGTCAGGCTCTGCGCTTGGTACAGGTTCCAGTACTCGGGGTCGCGGACCATGGCCTTCTGCTGCTCCGGCGGCGCACCCAGGAGCTTCTCCCAAAACCGTATGTTTGCCGCCAGGCCGTGGACCTGCTGCTTGCTCAGGCACTTGATGGCGTCCTTCAGCGTGTGGCTCTCCAGTGCCCCGGCGGGGCAGGCCTGTATGCAGATGCCACAGTCGTCGCAGTAGTTCACCACCGCCGGCTTGTCCGGCACCAGGGGGGCGTCGGTCACCACGGCTCCCAGCCGCACCCGCGGGCCCCACTTCTCCGTCATTAGCAATCGGTTCCGCCCAATCATACCCAGCCCCGCCCCCACGGCGGCGTGCCGCAGCGAGATGTTGCCCAGAAGCCCCTTGGTCTCCCGGTTCATCTCCACGGGTGAGGAATGGGGGATGACGGCAGCCTTGTGCCCATGCTCTTCCAGCACCAGACCGACCTTCAGCGACCGTATGTCCTCGTCCCGGTACATAGCGCTGGTGGAAGCCACCGCCGTGGTCAGGCTAGGGCTCTCTATGGAGCCTCGCAGCATGGGGACTCCGAAGACCACCACGGTTCGAGCCGCGGGCATGACCTTCGTCACCGGCAACGGCGGAGTACACTCGGGCACAGCCTCCACCGCGGCCACCCCCACCAGCACGGCCCCATGGGCCCTGGCCACCTCCTTGACCTGGTCGGTGAGATCACCTGGCGACGGTCTTGCAGTCATGACAGTCTCCTTAACAAAGTTGAGCAACTCCTGCGGCCGTCCTTAGAATCTGCAACTGTGTTGCACCAAGCGATTCCCTTGACCAACAGGCTCATTTGCCCTTCACCTCGGCCAACTCCCTGAGGACGGTCTCGAAGCTGTCCATCTGCTCCCGCGAGAAAGGCCGCCTCAGGATGGCATCCAGCTCGTCCGCCAGCTTCATTATCTCCGGCCCGACTTCCCTGGCCTTCGGCGTAAGGAAAACGCCAGTGGCCCTGCGGTTGTCCGGGTCCTGCCTTCGCACTACGAATCCGCCCTTCTCCATACGGTCGATGATGCCGGTGAGAGTGGAGTTGTCCAGGGACACTTCGTCCGCCAGCTCGCTGAGGTTCATCCCATCCCTCGACCAAAGGGCATTGAACACGAAGAACTGGGCCGGGGTCAGGCCATAGGGCTCCAGCCGCTGCTTGTAGTACTCCTGCACCCGGCGCATCACCCTGCCCAGGTTGAAACAGATGTGCTTCCTGGCGTTATCCATGCATTGGCGTACCAACTGTTTGATAGCACAATATTGGAGCACAAAACCTCGGCCCTGTCAAGCGCTGTGGGCGATGCGATAAAATACGCAGTTGACTGGAGGGTGACATCGTGACCGATTCTACGAAGGGCCACCCGGGTCGGCCTAAACAAGGCAGCGGCGGCATCAAGAGCGCCTGGGAGCTCGCGCTGGAGAAAGCCGACCGGCTGGGGAAGCTCTCGCCGGAGGAGCTGAAAAGACAGCGCGAGGAGGAACGCGCCGCTGCCGGCCGCTCGCTGGCCCAGAGGTACCTCTCGGGGCTGCCCCTGCGCGACCTCCTGCTGGCACTGGAGAAATACCAGGCCGAGGAGAGGGAAGCGGTGAGGACATCCCTGCTCCCGGCGTTGCTGGAGGCCGTTGAACTGGGCAACCCGGAGCGGGCGACGGCGGCAGTGGAGGGGATAGCCGGCCTCGCCAAGGGGGCCGGGGTACAGCAGTTGACCTCCAGGGTCAGGGCCCTCCTGGACGAATACGCTCAGGCGCTGGCCAAGGGGTGGGAGGAATCGCGGGCGCAGGTGGAGCAGGAGCTCCGGCAGGCGCTGGAACGGGAGGGCATCGGCGGCGCCGCGGTGGAACCCAACATCCAGCGTGCCGAGGCGAGGGAGAGCATCGCCGGGTCAGTCCGGCCTCAGTACGTGAAGAGGCTCGACCCGTTGAAGGCCGAGCTGGCCCAGGCCATCGCCGTAGCCCAGGCGAGCTAGTGCGAAGTTCAGTTGACAGGTTGCATAACTATTCTCCCTCCCCTGGCGGGAGGGAGTCAGAGGGAGGGGGATTCACCCTCACCTACACCTCTCCCGTCAAGGGAGAGGGATTGTTCAAGGGATTGGTGAGACCTTACACCGGGTAACGGAGAGGACGCTGTGCCTCACCACCTCAGCACGGCCTTAGCCAGGTCCCAGGAGTAGTCGTAGAGGTGCAGGCCCTTGCTCACGGCGATCATCTCCCCGTCCTTGACCCCGACCTGCTCCGCCATGTACTCCTTCATGAGCTGGAGCCCGCCCAGGTTTGAGGGGAAGCCGCCCCAGAGGTCCCAGGAGCGGAAGTAGACGATGAAGTGCAGGGCGCCGTCGCTGATGCGCGTGTCCACCAGCCTCAGGCACTGAGAGGAGGCCGGCTGCCCCGTCTCTTCCTCGCGGCGGTACTGGAACAGCGAGTCCCTGCTGCCCACGGACATGCACAGCCGGTTGGTGTCGGGGCCCCACTTCTTGTAGAGCCGGATTACCTCCTCCATCTGGGGCGCCAGGTCCTGGCCGTAGGTATAGTCCTCGCCGGGCTGTGGGGTGTCGGTCATCAGGTAGAGCACGTACTCCTGGAGGTAGGCCTCGGTGGTGGGTGGGGGTACCCCCTCCGGCGTATCGGGCACCAGGGGCCGTCGCCCCGGGTCCTTGATGTGCACGGTGACGAAGTCGAACTCCTTACGCCTGCGGCGTTCGAAGCTGCCCTTGGCGATGACGTACTCCCGGCCGTGGAGCATGACGTTGCGCACGCAGAGGAACCAAGCCTCGGGCAGGTCCCTGGCCTCGATGGTGGTGATGTTCAACGGATAAGCCCTCCCGTGGTTGAAATGAACGAAGGGGCTCTTGCCTTTGTCGAATGTAACGGGCATTCTAGCACGGGGTGGGAGAGGCATCAAGCTGGCTTGCAGCGGGGTGCTCATTTGTCATTACGAGGAGTCCCGACGAGTCGGGACGACGAAGCAATCCCACACCGTGGTGATGAGATTGCCGCGCGGAGTTTACCCTGAGCGGCACGGATTCTTCCCCTTCACTTTGTTCAGGGTCAGAATGACATGGCGAAGGGCTCGCAATGACACTCCTGTTCCTCGTCGTTGCGAGGAGCGGTAGCGACGAGGCAAGCTGGCGGAGTGGTGGGGGAGGAACCGTATGATACTACCCACAGGACCCCCCTTGTGTGGCACCCTCCCCACCCCAGATCGCCACGCCCCGATGAGTTGGGGCTCGCGATGACAGGTGGGGAGTGGGGCTAGTGGGAAGGCAGTACTACATCTGTTCTCATAGTAATGACAGGCAGGATGTCTAGGGCTACCATAGTCGTTGAATAACGACCACGATGATGTGTGCGATTCCCATGAGTGTGGCAAATGCCATGAGCGCAAGAAGAGACAAAGCGTACATGCGAACCAGTTTCTCTAGTGAGCCGGATTCCAGCTTCTTGGTGACGGCGTCTCTGAGTTTCCGGGGAGCAAGCATGGTTGCTGTACCGACAAGCCACATCACGCTGGCTAGCGAAACGAATAACCATGGAGACACATCGAGCAGGGCCGAGCACTTGGCTCCGAAGAAGCCTAACACAGACAAGCACCCGGTCAAGGCGAGGGATGCCATGGCCTTGCCTCTTGGAGTCCACTCTCTCGGTAGATCTAACTGGTTTTTGAACCAAGCGCTGATCCGGTCTTGATGTTTAACGCAGTAAAGGGAGGCCAGGCCGAGTGAGCCAACAATGATTAGGAGAAGCAAAGAGACGATGGCAATGAGCGCCCAGTTCATGGTTCCCGCTCCCTATTACACGTGGCGCCCGACGTCTCCCCTTTGTAGCTAGGATGTGGCCCTAGCTGGCTATTCTCGCAGGACTCATGAGTCATGGCAAGAGGTCATCTGTTGGTATGTCCCAGGTGTCGTGCTCGTGGCATGATGTTTCTGCCGAGCTTGAGATGGTACCCGGACAGTACCAGGACAGTCACAGTACGTCTCTGCTCCCTGTTCAGCCTCAGCACCGCGACGAAGGCCTCTTGGGGCACCTCGACCTCGCCGGTACGCTTGAGGCGCCTCTGGCCCTCAGCCTAGAAACGGTGCTGTGAGACTCTCTACCGGTCGAGCTCTTCGATGAGGTCCTCAACCGAGTCGAATGACCTGACCCGGCCGGCCTTGACGTCCTCGTCGGCTTCCCTCTCCGCCTCCTGCCATTTCCTGGTCCAGAAGTAGGCCTGGCTCTTGTCCACCAGCTTCTTGGGCACGACCACCGCCCTGTCATCCGACACCTGTATTTCCACTATGTCTCCCTCCTCGACTTTTTTGGGAGTCGGTAGCATCACCGGCCAACCTTACTCTCTACTTCTGCGTTTACATTATAGATGAAATGGCAGAGGCTGTTTCTTGTTCCTGTGGTTGCCCTTCTCCTGGTTCTGTCCGGATGTATGGCTTCATCACCGCCGACAGCACCCGCGGCAAGCCCTATCGTCGTACGGCAGTCTGGTGGCGCTGGCGCCCTCGTCACCGAGTGCCAGAACAGGGACTACCTGACCAGGATAGCCGACTACATTGTTGAGGGCACGGTGACCAGCGTGGAGAGCCGCTGGAACGAAGAAAAAACGGCTATTTTCACCTATACGAACTTCGCTATCGTAACATACGTGAAGGGCGCACCCCTCCCTGTCAACACTTTCCAGATTGTAACGCCGGGCGGAACGGTTGGCGACGTCACCCAGGCGGTAGAGGACCAGCCCATTCTCCATGAAGGGGGTAGGGCCAGACTCTACCTGAGGAAGGCCAATGGGGAGTTCTCCATCGTTTGCGGGCGTTTCGGCGTGGAGGGCCTGGAGCTCAGACCCGTGCCCGCCCCTACTGGTTGAATGCCTGGCACATTTCTTGCCAGTCTGCAGAGCCCCGCAGCACCCTGTCCCCTGTCCAGCCTGAGCACCGCCGCGCGACTTTCCGTGTGACCGTCAAATTGGTAGAATACTGAGAGCGTTTAGCAACCCATCACCCTGGCCCCCTTCCCTTCGGAAGGGAAGGGGGAGTGGATTCGAAGAGGGGCTTCGCCCCTCTTAATGACTCCCTCCTCTCCTTCGGGAAAGGAGAGGGGACTCTCAGAGGGTGAGGTTCTAAACCTCGTAGAATACTAACGCTTCTTAGACCGTAGGGTAATCAGGACACCGAGATGACCAGCGACGAGCTACGAGAGCTGTTTTTGCGCTTCTTCGTGGAGAGGGACCACCAGATGGTCCCCAGCTCCTCCCTGGTGCCGCACGGCGACCCGACCCTGCTGCTGACCACGGCGGGGATGGTGCAGATGAAGCCGTACTTCCTGGGCCAGGCGACGCCGCCAAAGCCCCGCCTGGCATCGTGCCAGAAGTGCTTCCGCACCACCGACATTGACTCGGTGGGGGACGCCAAGCACCTGACCTTCTTCGAGATGCTGGGCAACTTCAGCGTCGGCGACTACTTCAAGAAGGAGGCCATTGCCTGGGCCTGGGAGTTCGTCACCGGGTGGGTGAAGCTGCCCAGGGAGCGCCTGTGGACCACGGTGTACCTGGACGACGACGAGGCGGCAGGGCTGTGGACAGAGGCGGGCGTGCCGCCGGAGAGGGTCATCCGGCTGGGCAAGAAGGACAACTTCTGGGGCCCGGCGGGGGACTCGGGGCCCTGCGGGCCGTGCAGCGAGATACACTACGACCTGGGCAAGGATGTCGGCTGCCGGCGTGCCGACTGCAACCCGGGGTGCGACTGCGAGCGCTTCGTCGAGGTCTGGAACCTGGTGTTCATGCAGTTCAACCAGGACCGGCAGGGGAAGCGGACTCCGTTGCCGAGGCCGAACATAGACACCGGCATGGGGCTGGAACGGCTCGCCGCCGTGGTGCATGGCAAGCTCTCGGTCTATGATACCGATACCTTCCGGCCCCTGCTGCAAAGGGTGGCGGAGATCTCGGGCAAGCAGTACGGGCGCGGCGAGGCCAGTGACCGGGCGATGAGGGTCGTGGCCGAGCACGCCAGGGGCATCGCCTTCCTGATCGCTGATGGAGTGATACCCGGCAATGAGGGCCGCGGCTATGTGCTGCGGCGGCTGCTGCGCCGTGCCGCGCTCTTCGGCAGGAAGCTGGGGCTGGAGAAGCCGTTCCTGGCGGAGATGGCGGGGGCGGTGATACAGGCGATGGGGCATGTGTACCCTGAGCTGACACGGGGCCGCGACTTCATCCTTCAGGTCATCCGACTGGAGGAGGAGAGGTTCCAGGATACCCTGAGCACAGGGCTGGAGAACCTGGACGGGGTCATCGCCCGCAAGGGAGAAGGCCTCAGGGTCATATCGGGCGAGGAGGCCTTCGTCCTGTACGATACCTATGGCTTCCCCGTCGAGCTGACCCGGGAGATAGCCCGCGATAGGGGTTTCACCGTGGACGAAGCCGGGTTCGAGCAGCAGATGGAGCAGCAGCGGCAGCGAGCACGGGCCGCTGCCAGGTTCGGGAACGCGGAGGCGCACGCTGCGTTTGACTATTCACGGCTCACGCTCCCTGCTACCGTGTTCACGGGCTACGAGTCCACCAGCGGCGAGGGCCGCATCGTGAGCCTGGTCGTGGACGGGAGTCCGGCGGATGTGGCCGAAGCAGGTCAGGGCGTGGAGGTGGTGCTGGACACCACGCCGTTCTACGCCGAGATGGGCGGCCAGGTGGGGGACGAGGGTGTGCTGAAGGGTGCAACCGGCTCCATGCAGGTTGAAGACACGGTGTGGGTGAGGCCGGAGCTCATCGCGCACCGCGGGCATGTAGTTGGGGGAAGGCTTGTGGCGGGCGATACGGTGACCGCCGAGGTGGACGCGGAGCGACGCGCCGACATCATGCGAAACCACACCGCCACACACCTGCTCCAGGCAGCCCTGCGGCAGGTTCTCGGCGAGCACGTGCAGCAACGAGGCTCTTTAGTGTCTCCGGAGCGGCTGCGCTTCGACTTCTCCCACCTCAGGGCGCTCGAAGCGGATGAGGTGGAACGGATTCAGAGGCTGGTCAACGAGAGCATACGGCGGAACCTGCCCGTGGTGGGCAGGGTCGTCCAGTACCAGCAGGCCATCAACGAGGGCGCCATCGCCCTCTTCGACGAGAAGTACGGCGATACGGTGAGGATGGTGCAGGTGGGAGAGCCGCCGGCGCGGTTGAGCGCCGAGCTCTGCGGCGGCACGCACGTGTCCGCCACGGGTAACATCGGACTCCTTCTCATCACCTCGGAGGGCAGCATCGGGGCGGGGCTGCGCCGTATCGAGGCGGTCACCGGCAGGGGCGCCGAGGGCCTGGCCGGGTCGTATATGTCGTCTCTGCAAGGCCTGGCGGAGCAGCTCAGGAGCACGCCGGAGGAGGTGCCGCAGAAGCTGGCGGCGCTCCAGGCGGAGCTCGACGCGGAGCGGAAGCACAGCGCGCAACTGGAGCGGGAGCTCTCGCGGCGCGTGGCAGAGTCCCTGGTGGGCCAGGCTACGCCGGTCAATGGCGTAACCGTGCTGGCGGCCAGGGTATCCGCTTCTACGATGGCTGGCTTGCGTGAGATGGGCGATGTGCTGAGGGAGAAGCTGGGCAGCGCAGTGATAGCCTTGGGGACGGTGGTGGATGGCAGGCCCCAGTTCCTGGTGATGGTCACGCCCGACCTGGTGGGGCGTGGCCTGCACGCGGGCAAGATAGCCTTGAAAGTGGCCCAGGTCACCGGCGGTGGTGGCGGGGGCAAGCCTGAGATGGCACAGGCGGGCGGCAAGGACCGGAACAAGATGGCTGAGGCGCTGGCGCTGGTGCCGGGCCTGGTAGAGAAGGCTGTGCAGAAGTGAAGCTCGACCTCCACACGCACTGCTACGAGGCCACGATGTATGCCCGGCCCAGCGTGGAGGTGGTGCGGAGGATAGTGGACAGGGTGAAGGACAAGGGGCTGGACGGCATCGGCATCACCGACCACGACGGCAAAGAGTACGCCTACCAGGTGCTGCGCATCTACGAGCAGCACTTCGACCACGACATCGTGCTCATCCCCGGGCAGGAGGTGAAGCAGGGGCCGCTGGACGTCGTGGAGCTGTGCCTGCCGGAGGGGTGTACCTTCCGTTTCCTGGCCCATCCGCCCAGCTACTCCTATCGCTGGGAGGAGCACCTGGACGGGCTGCACGGGGTGGAGGTCGAGAACGGCAACTGGGCCCTGGACCGGGAGAGGGTTCAGGCGGCCGCGGATAGATACGGCCTGATGCTGTTGCGCAATAGCGATGCCCATTCCCTGTGGGACATCGGCCGCTACCATAACGAGGTCACGCTGGAAGAGCTCTGCGCCTGTGTGGGGCGGCAGGGGTAGGTGAGAACCGTTGGACTCCGTCTGTCTGGGTCTGGATGTAGGGGGGCGGAGGGTCGGCGTGGCCCTGAGCGACCCCGACGGCCTGGTGGCGGTGCCGTTGACCACGGTCGTACGACGGGATACCGAGTCCGCCGTTGAACAGGTTGCGACTCTGGCGCGAGAGCATAATGCCGGCTGCATCGTGGTCGGGTTGCCCGCGCTGCTGAGCGGGGAGGTCGGGGCGGAGGCGGAGAGGGTCCAGGAGTTCGCCAAGGCCCTGGAGCGGCGCACCGGCAGGCCGGTGGAGTGGTGGGACGAGCGACTGTCCAGCGTGGCGGCGGAGAAGCTGATGAGGGACATGGGGGCACGACGGGAGAAGAGGGACGCCAACCGTGACGCCCTGGCGGCGGCACTCATCCTTCAGGCATACCTGGACCACAAAAGGATTTCATCGTCTTGACCCAGCATATCTCCATCATCGGGTATCCGTTGAGGCATTCCATCTCGCCCATCTTTCAGCAAGCGGCCCTGGACTACTACGGCCTGGACGTGGAGTACGAGGCCTGGGAGACGAACCCGCTGCAACTGTCCGCGGCCATAGGCGAGCTGCGCTATCCGAGAAACCTTGGGGCCAATGTGACCATACCGTTCAAGGAAGAGGTCCTGCCCATGCTCGACGACCTGGACGAGGTGGCGGACGAGGTCGGCGCGGTGAACACCATCGTGAAGAGGGAAGACCTGTTGCTCGGCTACAACACCGATGTCGCCGGCTTTTTGCGGGCGCTGCGGAATGAAGGAAAGTTCCAGCCGGCGGGCAGGGCCGCTGTCATCCTGGGCGCCGGCGGCGCCGCCAGGGCGGTGTGCTATGGCCTGCTGGCCGAGGGCGCCTCGAGGCTCACCCTGGTCAACCGCTCTGTGGAGAATGCCGAGGAGCTGGCCGAGGCGCTCAAGGACCTTGTTGGCAAGAAGGGGTTGCACGCGGAGGTGAACGTCCTGCCCCAGGACGTTCCCGGAGTAGAGGGGGCGCTGGCGGAGTGTGAGCTGGTGGTTAACTGCACCTCCCTGGGGATGAAACACGGGGGACAGGAGAAGCGCTCGCCATTGCGGGCGGAGCAGATACCCCGCCATGTGCTGGTCTACGACCTGGTGTATAATCCGACGGAGACGCCGTTGCTGAAGGCGGCGGCCGTGGCGGGGGCGCGTACCCTTGGGGGACTGCCGATGCTGGTGTACCAGGGGGCGGCAGCCTTCGAGCTATGGACGGGCAGGGAGGCCCCGCTGCAGGTGATGTTCGAGGCCGCCGGGGCGGCGCTGGATTGATGGCAGTTGTGATGGAAGGTGGATAATACAGTACGATGTTTCGCTTTCTGACCGCAGGCGAGTCGCATGGGAAGGGGTTGACCACCATCGTCGAGGGTATGGTGGCCGGACTGCCCTTGAGCGAGTCGGACATCAACCGCGACCTGGAGCGACGCCAGGTCGGGTACGGCCGTGGCGCGCGGATGCAGATAGAGCACGACCGGGCCGAGATACTGTCCGGCGTGAGGCACGGGCTGACCCTGGGCAGTCCCATCGCGCTCTTCATGCGCAACCGCGACTGGGAGAACTGGCAGGAGGCCATGGCTGTGGCGCCTGTAGAGCGTGAGGCGGAGCGGGTGACGCGGCTACGGCCCGGCCACGCCGACCTGGCCGGTGTGCTCAAGTACAACTTCGACGATGTGCGGCCGGTGCTGGAGCGCGCCAGCGCCCGTGAGACGGCGGCCAGGGTCGCCGTGGGTGCGGTGGCCCGCAAGTTCCTGGAGCAGTTCGGCGTCTCCATATGCAGCCACACCGTGGCCATAGGGGAGAAATGGGCAGCGAAGACGGAGATGGTGGACTGGGAGAGGGTGGAAAGCTCGCCGCTGCGCTGTGCGGACGCTGAGGCAGAGAAAGAGATGTTCTCCTTGATAGATGGGGCAGGCAAGGCAGGCGATACCCTGGGCGGCATCTTCGAGGTCGTCGCCGAGGGGGTGCCGGTCGGGCTGGGCAGCTATGTCCACTGGGACCGCAAGCTCAGCGGGAGGGTGGCGCAGGCGTTGATGAGCATAAACGCGGTCAAGGGTGTTGAGATAGGGGCCGGCTTTCCCTTGGCCTGGCAGAAGGGCTCGGAGGCCCACGACGTGATACAGCCCGGAGGCAGTAGAGCATGGCGGCGTGCCACCAACCGCGCCGGTGGCATCGAAGGGGGGATGAGCAACGGTGAGCCTGTCGTGGTCCGTGCTGCGGTCAAGCCCATCCCCACACTGGGTAAACCGTTGCCCTCCGTGGACCTGGATACAGGGAAGGCGACGAAGGCATACCGCGAGCGCAGCGATGTCTGCGTCGTCCCCGCCGCCGGCGTTATCGGGGAGGCGATGCTGGCCATCGTGCTGACGGAGTCCATGCTGGAGAAGTTCGGCGGCGACCACCTGAGCGAGACGCTGCGCAACTACCGGGGGTATATGAGGTCTGTTGCCGCCCGCGTGAAACGGCGATGAACGGCTCCAGGTCCGGGTGTAATGTAATCATCATTGGCTTCTCCGCCACCGGCAAGTCCCAGATAGCGCCCAGGGTGGCTGCGGCGTTGGGCTGGGAGTGGCTGGACACCGACATCGAGATAGTCAAGATAGCGGGCAAGGGCATCGAGGACATCTTCGCCCAGGACGGGGAGCCGCGGTTCCGTGCCCTAGAGCGGCAGGCGCTGGAGGCGGCGTGCCGGAAGAGGAGCACTGTCATCTCCGTCGGTGGCGGGGCTGCCGTCAGCACGGAGAACCGCGAACTGATGCGTCGCGCTGGGATGGTTGTCCTGCTGGAGGCGAGGCCGGAGACGATATACCAGCGCCTCCAGAAGGACTCGGCCGAGGGCGCCTCAATAAGGCCCCTGCTGGCGGGAGCGGACCCCCTGCAACGCATACGGGAACTGAAGCAGTCGCGCCAGTCTTCCTATGATGCCGCTGCCGACTGGACGGTGCATACCGACGACCTCTCCACGGAGGAGGCGGCGCTTGAGGTGGTCAGGGGCTGGCGCTACTGGAGCCGCTCGAGGTGTGGGGATGTCACGGCTGCCGAAGGGGCTCCGGCGGTGGTGGTCGTCACTGCCACGCAGAGCTACCCGGTGTACGTGGGCTGGGGTATCCTGGAAACGCTGGGCAGGGAGATGCGGAAGTGCGGGCTTTCGGGTAGTGCCTTTGTCGTCAGCGACGAGACAGTGGCCCATATCTACGGCCAGAGGGTGCGTGGGTTCCTGCGGGATGCCGGGTTCAGAGCCAGCATCCTGGCCCTGCCCCCGGGTGAGACCGCCAAGACGCTGGACAACGTGTCGAAGATATACGATTTTCTGGTGAAGAGCAAGGCTGAGCGGGGCGACGTGGTCGTGGCCTTTGGCGGCGGGGTGGTGGGGGACATCGCCGGGTACGCCGCCGCCACCTTCCTCCGCGGCATGTGCGTGGTGCAGGTACCCACCACCCTGGTGGGGATGGTGGACTCGAGCATCGGCGGCAAGGTGGGTGTGGACCACCCGCGGGGCAAGAACCTCATCGGCGCCTTTCATCAGCCCTCGCTGGTGCTTGCCGACGTGCAGTTGCTCACCACCTTGCCGGAGAGGGAGCTGGCCTCGGGGTGGGCGGAGGTCATCAAGCACGGCCTGATACTGGATGCCGAATTCTTTGCCCTCTTGAACGACCGCGCCGGTGCGCTCATGGCGCTGGAGGAGGAGAGCCTGGTCAGGGCCATTTCCTGCAGCACGGCGATAAAGGCCGGGGTGGTGGCTGAGGATGAGCGAGAGACCTCTGGCAGGCGCACGCTCTTGAACTACGGTCACACCATTGCCCATGGCATAGAGGCGGCAACCGGCTATAAGCGCTTCCTGCACGGTGAGGCCGTGGCCATCGGCATGGTGGGTGCAGCCATGCTCAGCCAGCGCATGGGGCTCGTCGGCCCTGAGGTGGTAGCACAGCACCGCAGCCTGCTGGAGAAATTCCGACTGCCCGTTTCCTGCCCCGATGTTGAGCGGAAGGCGGTGCTCAGGGCGATGGAGCTTGACAAGAAGGTGAAGGAAGGTGCCATTCGCTGGGTGTTGCTGGAGGGAATAGGGAAGGCTGTGCTGCGGAGCGATGTGCCTGTCAAACACGTAAGGGAAGTCCTGGCGGAGCTGGGGATACGATGACCGCGCAACGGGCACTGGCCCCGGCGACCTCGGCATGGAGCTACATCGAGGTGCTCAAGCCGCGGGAGACCAGCCTGCTGACTTTCATCGGCCTGTTCGCGGCAGTCGTGGCTGGCAAGGGCCATCCGCCGGTGACGGTGCTGCTGCTCGTGTTCGTGACGCTGTTGCTGGGCAGCGCCGGCGTGAACGGGCTGACCAACTACCTCGACCGTGAGGTGGATGCCAGGATGTCGCGCACCTGCGGCCGGTCTTTGCCCTCCGGGCGCATACGGCCGCCGGAGAAAGCGCTGCCCCTGTTGATAGCTCTGGTGCCCATCGGCTTCGTCATGGCCTGGTTCCTGCACCCCTGGGCATTTGCGGCGGGGCTTGCGGGCACGGTGGCCGCGCTGGTATTCCGCAAGACAGGCTTCACCCACCTGCTCGGCTCGGTATCCGGCTGTGCCCCCGTGGCGGTGGGCTGGTTCGCCGTGGACCCCGCCTTTAGCTGGGCCATTGTTTTCCTGTGCATCCTGATCGCGGTGTGGATACCGTTGCACGTATGGAGCGTGATGCTGGCGCACCGCGACGACTACCTGGGGGCGGGGGTCAGCATCTTCCCGCTCACCTGGAGGTCGGTGACTGCGGTGAGGACGTTATTGATGCTTTCTCTGGTGTTGTACGCGGCCTCCATCGCCCTGTACCTCATGGGCGGCTTCGGCCTGGTCTATCTCGTGGTGGCCAATGTCCTCGGCATCACCATGGTCGTTGCCACATTCAGGCTGTCACTTGCGCCCACCTCGCACAGCGCCTGGCTGGTGTACAAGTTGTCCGCGTTCCCCTACCTGGGTCTGCTCTTCCTCTTCATGGGCATAGACCTGTGGCTCCGGTGACAAGGCCTGGTAGTCTCGCTATCTTTCAGGAACACAATACAGTAACCACGACAGCGACACCTGACTCGCGGAAGTCGTGGAGAGGCGGCTTGTCCTGGTGGAGACGGTGAGTTCACCGGGGACGAACCTACTCAAGTATTGCCCGTTCTCGATACTTGGGCAGCGATATCTGCCATCCTGTCCTCTGTCTCAGATAGTCGGCGAAGCTCCGGGCCGTCTGTGGTTCTCCGTGGACAATGAATAGATGCCTGGGCGGCCGCCGCAGTCCTGACAGCCAGCGGAAGAGCTCGTCCCTGTCGGCATGGGCTGAGAAGCCGGTCATCTGGACTACCCTGGCTTTGACCGAGTACATCTGCCCCAGTATTCTCACCTCTTTAGCGCCATCGACGATCTGCCTTCCCAGCGTGCCCACCGCCTGGTACCCTACAAAGAGGATGGTGCTCTCTCCCCTGGAGATATTGGCGACCAGGTGATGTTTTATCCTCCCGCCTGCACACATGCCCGAGCCAGCGATTATCATGGTGGGCCTGGCCAAGTGGCTTATTGCTATTGACTCGTCCACCGTCCTGACCATGGTAAGGTCGGGGAAGTCGAATGGCGATCTACCCTGCCTGATGAGCTCCATGGTCTCATGGTCAAGAAGCTCCGGATGGCGTTTGAACACCTCGGTGATGCTTATCGCCATAGGGCTATCCAGTAACACCTTGAGGTGCGGTATGCGGTTCTCGTTGAGCAACTTGTTCAGGTAGTAAAGCACCTCCTGGGATCGCTCCAGGGCAAAGCTGGGGACGACCACGTTGCCTCCTGCTTGTGTGGTCGAGTTGACCACTTGGACAAGCTTCTCGCTGGTAGCCGCCGAGCTTTCGTGCAGCCTGTCTCCGTAGGTAGACTCCACCACAACGTAGTCCGCCTGGTCGAAAAGCGTCGGGTCTCGCAGTATGGGTTGGTTCCAGCGCCCCACGTCCCCCGAGAACAGGAGGCGCCTGCTCTCTCCGTTTTGGCTTATGTTGACCGCTATCATGGCCGAGCCAAGGACATGGCCAGCGTCGTGGAAAGTTGCTTCCACGCCACTACCCAAGCGGACTGTTTTCCCATACGAAATAGGGGAGAGCAAGGGGAAGCAGGCCTTTGCGTCTTCCGCTGTGTAGAGCGGGATTTCAGGGTAGGGTCCCCTCCTTCCCTCTCGCTCGTGCCTTTTATGCTTGGATATGGCGTCTTCCTCCTGGATGTGCGCGGAGTCCATGAGGATGATTTGGGCAATGTCAGCGGTGGCGTCGGTGCAGTAGATCGAGCCCTGAAACCCTTCACGCACCAGCTTGGGCAACAGTCCGCAGTGGTCAAGATGGGCATGGGTTAGTAGCACCGCGTCCAGGGTACTGGGTGGAACGGGAAACGGGCCCCAGTTCCTTCCAGCAAACTCCCGTTCCTGGTACAGCCCGCAGTCAACCAGGAATCGGATGTTGTTAGCCTGGACCAAGTAGCACGAGCCGGTGACGTTCTGTGCTGCGCCGAGAAAACTGACTTTGATGTGCATTTGCCTTCAGAGAAGCGAACAGGCTATTCGAACCACCTTGCCACCGCTGACAGCGGCTCCCGGTCGCGGGGGAAGCTGTTCACCGGGTCGCGCATGTCGGGATAGCCCAGGGATATGGCCAGGGCGATGAGGTGGTCTTCGGGGATGCCAAGGTAGCCCTTGATTACCTCCGGGTAGGCGGTGGGGGCGTTCATGGGGCAGGTACCCAGGCCCCGCTCCGTTGCCAGCAGCATGATGGACATGGCGAACATCCCCATGTCCTGCAGGATGTAGGGCACGAGCGCCCAGGGGGTGTGGATGATGAGGGCGGTGGGCGCGCTGAAAAAGCGCAGCATCTCCTGGTACCACCAGATGCGCCTCTTCTTGTCCTCGCGCGATATGCCCTTGGCGTCGTAGACCTTGTAGCCCACGGCGCGGCGGCGCTCATGGTAGGCGTCGGGGAACGGCGGCATGGGTATCTCGCGGTGCCCTTCATGGTCCAGAAGTGACGCCTCCACCAGGGCACGGCCTAGCTCCTCCCTGGCCTTGCCGGAGACGACGGCCACGTGCCAGGCCTGGGCGTTGGTGGCCGAAGGCGACCAGAGGGCTGTCTCCAGGATGTCCCTTATGGTTTCCGGCGGCACCGGTCTGGTCTCATAGGCGCGTATGCTGCGGCGGCGCAGGACCGCTTCTTTGACCTCCATGTTCTAACCTCCTATGGGCGTAGGATGATGGAGCAGGACGGGTAGCAGTATACCATAGCCTCGCCGTTTGCATCGCGGGGTGTCCCGGGTGTGTCGTTTCACTGCCCTCTGCCGGTGTCAGGGGCTGCGGGTTGCCAGCGACGTTGACACCACAGCCGTGTTTCGGGTACCATCCGCGCCAGCCTTTGAGAGCCCTTTTTTGGGGGGTGACACATGCTCAATGCGCTGTACATGGTCCTGGGTGGCATGGCGGTGGTGTTCGCTGTCCTCGGCATCCTGATGCTGGTGATGATCCTCCTGGGCAGGTTCTTCCGGCCAGGGAAAGAAGGAAAGGAAGCCTAAGGAGGGCCCACGATGGAACTCGGGTTTTTGCACATCACCTGGCAGACCGCCGTCATGCTCTTCATCGGCGGCCTTTTCATATACCTCGGCATCGCCAAGAAGGTGGAGCCCTATCTGCTTATCCCCATGGGAGCGGGGGTGTTGCTGACAAACCTGCCGCTGAGCCCGATTACGGATATAGAGCAGGGCGGGCTGCTCGCCGTGCTGGGCAAATATGGCGTGTTGATGTGGGAGATATTCCCGCTGCTCATCTTCATCGGCGTGGGCGCCATGATAGACTTCGGCCCCTTCCTTGAGAGGCCGTACACCATCTTCCTCGGCGCAGCGGCACAGTTCGGCATCTTCGGCACCTTCCTCCTGGCCTACCTGTTGGGCGACGGCCTGCTGCACATCGTTGACTTCTCCTTCAAGGATGCCGCCTCCATAGGCATCATCGGCTCGGCGGACGGCCCGACATCCATATACGTCTCCACGCAGTTGGGCACGAAGTACGCGCCCTCGATCATCGTGGCCGCCTACTCGTACATGGCACTGGTGCCTATCGTGCAGCCACCGATAATGAAGCTCCTCACTTCCAAGGAGGAGAGGCAGACCAAGATGCCGCCGGTGAAGGAGGGGAAGGTATCGAAGACCACCCGTATCCTCTTCCCCATAGCCGTCATCCTCGTGGTCGGCCTGATCACACCGCCGGCGGTCCCGCTCATCGGTGCCTTGATGTTTGGCAACCTGCTGCGGGAGTGTGGCGTGCTTGGAGGGCTGGCGACAACCGCCCAGGGAGAGATGGCGAACGCCGTGACCATCCTGCTCGGCCTGGCCGTGGGCGGAATGATGAACGCCATGCCCCAGACAGTCACATTGGCTGGTGGCGAGACCTACACCATGGCCGGGTTCTTGCAGCCGGCGACGCTCATGGTGTTCGCGCTGGGCATAGTCGCCTTCGCCCTGGATACCGCCGGCGGGGTGATGTTTGGCAAGCTGATGTACCGGCTTTCCGGCAAGAAGATAAACCCACTGATCGGTGCTGCGGGCATATCGGCGTTCCCCATGTCGGCGCGGGTAGTGCAAAAGGTGGGCCTGGAGGCGAACAAGTACAATCACCTGCTGATGCACGCCGTCGGAGCCAATACCGCCGGCCAGATAGCCTCGGTGGTGGCGGGTGGGGCTGTGCTCATGCTGGTGCCCGTGTTTGGCGGATAGATAAATGAGCAAAGAAGTCCACAGACACTGGCATCACAATAAGGATGCTTAAAACTGTCCAAAGGAGGCAGTTAATCTGAACTACTACAACTTTAAACCAGCGGAAGCTATAGCTTCCCTCAACACCAGCCCCAGCGGCTTAAGTCAGGAGGAAGCCCAGAGGCGCCTCGCTCAGTTCGGCCCCAA